>JBBJOK010000227.1:0-5232 GCA_037721545.1 Chitinophagaceae bacterium | reverse complement strand
CCAGCCGTGTCCGCCGCCTTTTTTAATTACCAATTCATTTGTAACGTTGGCTTCCTTTAATTTTTTTATAAGTATCTCAGATTGTTGTAAAGGCACTGTTCTATCAGCATCCCCATGGATAATGAATACCGGCGGATCATCTGCAGATACCGAATATATGGGTGAAGTTTGTTTTACTATTTGCATTATTTTGAGCGTATCACTAATTACTTTATAGGTTTTTGTTGTATCATTCCATTCTTTAAAATCAAATGCTGATACAACACCCGCAAGGGTTAAGCCTGCTTTTGCTTTTGAAAGATTTGCGTTTTGTTGCCCCCAATTTAAAAAATCTGTGGGTGGAAAAAATATAGCAATGGCTTGTACCCTACTGGAAACACGATCTACGGGATCTCTTGAAGTAGAGTCCATTTTCTCATCTGACAATCCTATCATCAACGATAAATGCCCTCCGGAAGAAGATCCGGTTATTCCTATTTTATTTCCGTCAATTTTATAATTTTTTGAATTATGCCTTATAAATCTAACTGCTCTTTTTAAATCAGCTATTTCATCAGGAATGGTATATCTCGGCTGTGAACCATGCATTACTGCAAACACTGTATATCCGCTTGCAAGATATTGTTGTACCTTATTAATTGTACTTGGTATTCTATCATAAGTAGATCTCCAGTTTCCACTAACAACACTTATTATTGCTTTGCCATTTGCATTTTTTTTGGGAGCCAACATTACCATGGTCATGGCCATACCATCTTTACGCCCATAAATGATTTCATTTTTAGTAAAAGCTGTGGTGTCCTGGGCATGGATGAAATAATTAAAGCCCGACAATAAAAGAAAAAGAGAAAGAAATTTCATAAGTGGATTTATATAAAAAGTTGGAAAATTATTAGTGATTACTAATTGCCTCTTTGTACCGCCGGACGTGGTTTTGGCAATTCTTTTCTTGGAATTTTTTGATCCCGCATGGCAGCATTGTAAACAAAAGCAGCCACTATAGTTGCCATTTGTTTTAGGTCGTCTTCAATCAAATGATCGTAAGTATCCATGTTGCTATGATGTGTTCTTGTACCATATTCAATTTCATCCTGAATAAATTGGAAGCCCGGTAAGCCAACGGCATCAAACGCCAGGTGATCAGTACCGCCGGTATTACTGATTGTTACAGTTTTTGCTCCCAGATCATGGAATGGTGCAAGCCATTGTTGAAAAATTGATCTTGCTGCTTCGTTTCCCTGCAGATAAATTCCACGGATTTTTCCTGTACCATTATCAATGTTAAAATAAGTGGAGAACTTTTCATGGGCAGGTAATAATTGCATAGTGGCAGGGTCTGCAAAATTTTTCTTCACATACCCTCTTGATCCAAATAACCCTTGTTCTTCACCACTCCATAATGCAATGCGGATAGTTCGTTTTGGTTGTACGTTTAAAGTTTTTAATATTCTTACGGCCTCCATCATTACTGCACAACCTGAGGCATTGTCTGTAGCTCCGGTACCACCATGCCATGAATCCAAATGCCCGCCTAACATTACAACCTCATCTTTCAAATTTTTATCAGTTCCTTGTATTTCTGCAATAACGTTATAGCCTTTGGTATCTGTATTGGTAAATTTGGTTTGTACATCTACATCTAATTTTACAGGAATGTTCTTTTTTAAAAGCCTTAGCATGGTCATGTAATCTTCAATCCCCACAGCCAGATCTAAAAAATTTTCCGGGTCTGTAGATTTATAACTTCCACCGCCTTGTACAAAAATAGTTCCGTCATGATTTCTGGTACTTGTGCTTACTATCGCTAGAGCGCCTTCTGAAATTGCTAAAGATCTGAGGGATGACATCATGGCCTGCATGCTTCTGTTTTGGGCCATAAATTGATCTCTCCTGCGACGCATTGCAGCCGTATCCTCACTTTGTTGCGGCTGCCTGTTTTGTGGTTGCAGGGTTGCCATTGAATCTAATTGGGCATCTGTATACCGAACGGCATCTGCTTTAAAACTTTGTTTATAAAGATCGCTTCTGTCAAGAATCAAAATTTTATTCTTGAGTTTACCTCTATATGTATCTAAACTGGCAGAGTCTTTTGCATTTATTATTATTACTTCCCCATTTTTCAAACCGTTAGAACCACCAGTCCATGTTTTTGGATATGCCTGAATAGATTTATACCAGGGGGCAGTCATTGCCACGTAAGATTTTTGCAACTCCCATCCTTTACCGAAATCGCCCCATGCCTCAAGCATAGAATTACTTAATCCCCATTTGGCTAATTCATTTTTTGCCCAAGTGGCTGCTTTCATAAATCCCGGAGAAACAGTAAGCCTTGGGCCGCTTACTTCAGTAAGATTAAATGCAATATCCATTACTTTAGAATTCTGTAATCCCTCTTTTCTGATCTGCTCCATTTTAGTTTGATCAATGTTTTCGGTTTGGGCAAATACTAATGCCGGAAAGACTGAAATTATTATTATAGAAAATGTTTTTATAAATCTCATGTGTTTAAATTTTATGAAAAGTTAATCAAGTAATCCCTTTAGGTAAAAATTAATTGATAGATGGCAAAATCTTGCTGATTAGGTACAAAAAATATGTATTAATATTAATTAACCACTAATGCTTTTTTGAAAGCAATTGTAATACAAATTTTGCATAATAATTTCTTGATGGGGCTGCATTATAATACCTGCCGCCAAAGCCATTTATATCGTTTCCCAAACTATATTTTTCATTTAATAAATTTTCTACCCCTAACAATATTTTACCGCTAAATTTATTTTTGAAAAATTTGCCGTACCCAATTTTTGCTCCAAGTAAATGATATGATTTTGCATATACACTGTTGGCATCATTCAGCGCAATTTTATCACTATAATAATAATGAAGCGTTGCAAGCAAGCCATTATTACTGGAAATATCGATTCCGGAAGAAATAATATGAGGGGCTACTGATGGAAGCCGATTACCTGAGAAATCATTGTTAAGCTGCTTAAATTCTTTATAATGAAAATTGTGCCAGGTATGGCTTAGCCAAAATAAGCCTCTGATACTATTTGGAGAAAAGGATAAAGGATAACTCAAAAAAGTTTCCACCCCAAACTGTTTAGTTTTACCCGCATTGATATAAAAATCACCGCCTCCTGCATTACGCCGTAACACTATAGTATTTTTTAGCGAAAACGAAAATGCATTAATATCAATATATAGATCCTTAAAAAAATTCCCTTTTAACCCCACATCATAATTAATGCCCTCCTCGGGATTCAATCCAAGATTTATAGCTCCGCCTGTAGGTAAAAGCTCAGCGGTTGTGGGTGGTGAAAAACCTTTTGCAACACTTGCATAAATATTAATACTATTAAATTTTCTCAATATTGTAAAACGAGGCGCTATTTCATTATTGAACGTTCTGTTTTGCTTTCCTAATGTTGAAGGTGTGAATCTTTGAAATTTTACCCGCAATGTATTCCAACTTGCCCCTGTTATTACAGTCCATTTCTTAAAATCTAACGAAGCTTGAGCAAATACAAATTGCTGCCGATTATTTATTTCATCATAGGTTCGCAATGTATCCTGATTGCCACCAACATTTTTATGGATTGAATAAGATGCAAAACCTCGCTGATACTCTGCTCCTGCATCTAATTTTACCATAACATTGTTTATCAAAACAGAATACTTAAACGTTGTTCTTCCCCCTGCATGTGGCTCGGAATTTTTGCCATAATTGCTGATAGCTGGATTTCGCAATTCACTAAAAATGCCATACAATGTTGTTTTATTTTGCAGATTTGATGTTATGAGTTGTGTGTAAGATGCGCCGGCCAAAAACATTTTTTGATTGATGGAAGCATTAGCAGCAATGGCTCCTGGAAAAGATTGATTGCCGGGTCTTGATGATTTAGGGTTAATATCAAACTCTGCTTTTGTTAATGCACCGGGTGTTTTATAAAACAAATCTCCATAGAGAAATGTTGTTTTCAACATATTATTTTCTCCAATTCTAAAAATCCCATTCCAATTAAAAACATCTCTTTTTAATTCACTATGATCTCTATAACCATCACTTTGCTGATGCTGAAAACCAATTTTACTTAAATTTTTTTTAGCACCCGTAGTTAGAGAAACATACATATTTTGTTGATTATAACTTCCTGCTGTGTACTCCCCGGTAATCCCGGACTTTTCATTTTCGTTAATGCTTTCTATCAGCATTACACCGCCCGTTCCTGCACCATACAAACTGTTGTTAGCACCCTTAATTATTTCTATTGAATTAAAATTATAATAGCCAAGTTGATTAAAGTAAGATTGCCCTCCCGGGTCAGTATAAGGAATATCATTGTAATATATTTTTACATTTCTTACTCCAAAAGGCGAACGGAGTGAACTTCCCCTGATGTTCAAACGATAACTTCCCGGTGAACGCTCTTCCATTTTAACCCCCGGTGTAGAATTGATTGCAGAAACAATTGATGTAGTGCTGAATCGTTCGAGGGTATTTTTCCCAATATAATTGATAGCCGCCGGCACATCTTTTAGCCGCCTGTTTTGTTCAAAGGCTTTTATTATTATTGAGGGTAAAGTAATTTCTTTTAAAGTGTCATTATCCTGGCAATAAGCACTCATTGAAATAAAAAACAATGAAAAGAATAAAATATTTTTTGAGTGAATCCTAAAAATTATTTTCATAATAAATGTTCGAAATCTATTACCGCAAAATTAAACAAACCGCTTTCACTTATTTTTCACTTATTTTTTCTAAGCCAAAAACTTAGATAATTTTTAAATAGTTTGGCCAATTCGGATAAAAGCTAATATTTAATTTTATTACTCTTATTCTGCCATTCTTTAAAAACTTTCAAAGCTTCTTCTCTCCCTAAATTAATAATGGGTATTTTTCTTTTATCTAATTCAATCCCTAACTCTTCATATATCATTGAATCATCAAATCCAATGTTTGCAGCATCTTCCCTGCTATTTGCATAATAAACTAGTTTGGGCCTTGCCCAGTAAATGGCACCCAGGCACATTGGGCAAGGCTCACAGGAAGAATAAACCTCACAATCTTCCAACTGAAAAGTTCCCAGGTTTTTACACGCATCACGGATTGCAACCACTTCTGCATGAGCGGTAGGATCATTAGAGGATGTAACCTTGTTATTGCCCCTACCAATTATTTTATCATCTTTTACAATCACACATCCAAACGGGCCGCCCTCATTATTT
>JBBJOK010000226.1:3631-5237 GCA_037721545.1 Chitinophagaceae bacterium | reverse complement strand
GGAGCCTCATAATATTTATCGCTATCGGAAGTGCCGGTTTTAGGAATAAATACAGAAGAGGTAATACATAAAACAGCCACAATACCTGCAAAAACCCAGGTTCCTTTTTCCAATACATCAGTAGTTTGTTTTACCCCCATTAATTGGTTGCCTATTCCTCCAAAAGAGGATGATAATCCTCCACCTTTTGGATTTTGAATTAAGACAATTAACCCTAAAATAATGGAAGCTAATATTATTAAAATGCCGAATACATATAACATGTTACTTGTTTTTTAACCTATCGATTTGGGCTGCAAAGTAAGCGCTTTTAGAGGGATTTATCAAACTTAATTTCTCATACATCGCTATGGCTTTTTCAATTTTATTCTGATCAATCAACACGTTAGCCAAAGCCTCTGTAACCACGTCTGCATCTGCATTTGAATGTTCTGCAATTTTCTGAATTGCTTTGTCTGTTTGTTCATCACCCGCCGCAAGATTTTCCTTATGGATTTTTTTCATGCTTTTTAGCCATTCTGTAAAACTTTTCACTTGGCTACCCAGCTTGTCATTGGTGATCGGATCTTCGGTAATTTTTATCCCCTGCGATGCAAAATAGTCTACCGTATGAAGTGGTTCAAAAGCAATTGAATCTTCTGTTGTGTTTGCTTGCAAAGATATTTGAGAAAGGGAGTGTTGAATTTTTGCATTGGCTTCATCATCTTCCGAATTTGGTGCCAAAATTTTCTCAGGCTCACTGTCATCTTTAGTGTTTACTTCTGTTATACCGGTGATCTCACGTTCCTGTACATCATTCGCTTCAAATTTTTGGTCAGGCTCTTGGTCATCTTCAATGTTTATTTCTGATAATTTACTGTTCTCACTTTCCTTTTCAACACTTTCTTCAAATATTTTTTGCGGCTCCGTATCATCCTGATCATTTATTTCACCAAAGGTTTCAGACTGTGATTGAACTTTATTTGTTTGTTGAGACACCAGCCGTAATTGCCAGTTAAGCCAACTGCTATTATTAAAAACCAGTGCAGTTTTATTTGCCTGCTTATCGAAAGCTGTGGAATTATTTATCTTATAATGTTGAAGAAGAGAAATTTGCGTAATTGAACACCATGGATATTTTTTAGCAATTTCTTCAGGATGCATTTCACTTTGTTTTATAAATGAAAATATATCACTGTTTGGAGAGAGATTGCTCATACTGTTCAAAGTTCTGTAATTACCAGTTAGAAAAGATTTTATTAAATATTCCGTCTACTAAGTTTTTTATAATATCATTGGCTAATTGTGTTTCCGCCTGTTGCAACGATAATTGTGCATTAAAATCATAGTTGTTTGTAATATCTGTTTCCAGATCCAGTTTTTGATCCAGGGTGTTTTTAAAAACCAAATGAAATGAGATATTTAACCTGTTTGTGGTAGCATTTTGATTTGTTATACCGGTTGTGGTTACGCTATAATCAGAAATATACCCGCTGATGTCATAATGGGCCTCATCGCCATTTATTTGCCTAAGCCTTGTTTGCCCAATTATCTTTTGCTTCAATTTTTCAGTAAGTGTGGGTGTTAACTGCGGATTTACATACCGTGCTTTATTTTCTAAATATTG
>JBBJOK010000226.1:1554-3531 GCA_037721545.1 Chitinophagaceae bacterium | reverse complement strand
TAAGTGTGGGTGTTAACTGCGGATTTACATACCGTGCTTTATTTTCTAAATATTGCACCCTAAAAGTTTTTACATCCGGTGGGATAGGGGAGGTATCTTTTGTAGAATATTTACACGTAGCATAACTGAAAGTAGCAAGTAGCAAACAGCAAGCTGCAAGTAATTTTGTGGATGAAAAAAATTTCATTTTTATGGCAGAATTTAATTGTAAAGTATACCCACACCTCTAACCTGTACCCAAAACTCGTAACTATTCATCAATATCATATTCTTTTAACTTTCTATAAAGCGTTCTTTCGCTGATGCCCAGGTCGGCGGCGGCATCTTTGCGCTTGCCTCTGTGTTTTTTTAATGCTTTGATAATAAGTTCCTTTTCCTTGTCCATGATACTAAGTGATTCCTCTACTTCTACATGTTGATGAATATCGTTTCCGTTTAGTATTACAGGTTGTGCTGGTTGCCTAAGGGTATGTTGATTATCTGTAAGGTGATATTCATTCAATGAATGCTCATGTTGATATCCGTTTGATTGATTAATTGCCGGATTTTGTATTACATCAAAAAACATCTTCTTTAATTCCGTTACATCTTTTTTCATATCAAAAAAAAGCTTGTAAAGTATTTCTCTTTCATTGGCAAACTCTTTTGAATTTCCTCCTGTATTTCCTGTTACCAAAACGGGTAACCTGGAATTAGTATTGTCGGGCAAAAATTTTCTTAAGATAGGGCCCGTAATACTTTTATCACGGGAAAGAACTGATATCTGTTCTGCAATGTTTTTCAATTCTCTCACATTACCTGGCCATGGATAATTAATTAAAACATTTTTTGCCTCATCATCCAATTGCACAGGTGGAGATTTATATTTCTCTGCAAAATCTACTGCGAATTTTCTAAATAATAAAGGAATATCTTCTTTTCTATCACGCAATGCGGGAACTCTTATTGGGACTGTATTTAAACGATAATACAAATCTTCTCTAAATCTTCCGGCATGTGTAAAATCAAGTAGATCTTTATTGGAGGCAGCAATAACTCTCACATCCGTTTTCTGTACTTTGGAAGAGCCTACTCGGATGTATTCCCCGGCTTCCAGCACCCGTAATAATCTTGCCTGTGTACCCAACGGCATTTCACCTATCTCATCTAAAAATATTGTACCACCATTTACCGTTTCAAAATACCCTTTACGGCTATCAACTGCCCCGGTAAAGGATCCTTTCTCATGGCCAAACAATTCTGAATCAATCGTACCTTCCGGTATTGCCCCACAGTTCACCGCGATAAAAGGATTGTGCTTTCTGGCAGATAATGAATGAATGATAAGTGAAAATGCTTCTTTACCAACACCGCTTTCTCCATTTATTAAAACACTTAGATCAGTATTGGCAACCTGGGCTGCAACACTTAATGAATGATTCAATGAAGGTGAAATCCCAATAATTCCAAACCTGTTTTTTATTGCTTGTAGATCCATAAACCCCCTCCGCCCCCTAAAGGGGGAACTTTTCTTTTAAAATTGTTATTTGTTGTTGAATAGATTCTAATACATTCTCTAAGTTTCTTCTTATATCCTCAACCGTAAATCTAATCACGGTTATGCCCATACCTTCTAACCTTTCCTGCCTTTCAATATCATTCAATTTTGCTTCAGGCTTATTGTGTACACTGCCGTCAAGTTCTATAATCAACTTTAATTGATGGCAATAAAAGTCTGCTATATAAATTAATACCGGGTGTTGTCTTCTAAATTTATAGTCTGGAAAATATTCTTTCAATCTACCCCATAATATCATTTCTGTATCTGTAACATTATTACGAAGTTGTTTTGCATTTTCAAAAATTATGTTAGAAGCTCCGTAAAACATGTTTTCTTTCATATTTAATATTCTTAATTCCCCCTTTAGGGGGCTAAGGGGGTTCCCATCAACGTGCCTGCCGTACATTCTGTAATAACAACATCTGCATAACTTCCTT
>JBBJOK010000226.1:0-1454 GCA_037721545.1 Chitinophagaceae bacterium | reverse complement strand
CAACATCTGCATAACTTCCTTTACTTAAATTATTATTTGTTTTAGGAAAAACAACTACTTTGTTGTTATCACTTCTGCCGGCCCAGTGGTTATCACTTTTTTTTGAATTGCCTTCTATTAAAACCGTTGCAGTTTTTCCTATTTCTTTTTGCATACCTGCCAACGATTGAATGCGATGCAACGCAATCACTTCCTGCAATCTTCGCTTTTTAATTTCTTCCGGCACGTCATCTTCATATTTTCTTTCAGCAAGGGTACCCGGCCTTTCAGAATAATAATACATGTATGCAAGTTCATATTCACAGTATTCCATCAAGGTTAAGGTCTCTTTATGGTCTTCTTCTGTTTCTGAACAGAAACCCGTTATCATATCCGTAGATAATCCGCACCCCGGTAATATTTCACGAATCCTGTTAATTTTAGATATATACCATTCCCTTGTGTATGTGCGATTCATCATCTGCAATATTCTTGTACTTCCGCTTTGCACAGGTAAATGAATGTATTTACATATGTTATCATATTTGGCCATAGTCAATAGCACTTCATCAGTAATATCTTTAGGGTGTGAAGTGGAAAAACGAACTCTAAGCAGAGGAGAAATCTTTGCAACCATTTCCAGTAGATTTGCAAACGTTATAGCAGCCCCCTCTATATCTCCCCCCAAAGGGGAGACTTTGCAACCCTCAAGTCCGGCCATTTGTGTGGAAGCCAAGTCCTCCCTATCAGTAATGGTACAGGTCGGGCTCCAATTATAGCTATCAACATTCTGTCCTAATAATGTTACTTCCCGAAAGCCATTTTCAAATAAATCTTTACACTCATTAATAATTGAAGTTGCATCCCGGCTTCTTTCCCTGCCTCTTGTAAATGGCACTACACAAAAAGAACACATATTATTGCAACCCCGCATAATGCTTACAAATGCCGTAACACCATTACTATTTAATCGGATTGGAGAAATGTCTCCATACGTTTCTTCCCGGCTTAATAAAACATTTACCCCTTTTTGGCCTGTTTCTGCTTCTTCAATAAGTGCTGGCAATGTTCTATATGCATCGGGACCTACAACAAGATCAACCAGTTTCTCTTCTTCAATAAATTTAGATTTTAATCGCTCCGCCATACATCCCAAAACACCCACTAATAAACCGGGATTTTCTTTTTTTACTTTTCTAAATTCAGTTAAACGCTTACGAACTGTTAGCTCTGCTTTTTCGCGAATTGAGCATGTATTTAAAAGGATAAGATCGGCTTGCTCAAAATTTTGAGTGATACCATATCCTTTTTCAAGTAAAATAGAGGCCACTACTTCACTGTCTGCAAAATTCATTGCACAGCCATAACTTTCAATATAGAATTTTTTTTGACCCAGGCCACTCAGCGCTATAGAAGCAAATGCTTCGCCTTGCCGTTTCTCATCATGAATTTTATTTTGTGTTAGCTCAAACATT
>JBBJOK010000225.1:4158-5249 GCA_037721545.1 Chitinophagaceae bacterium | reverse complement strand
TTACCGAATTTACTATTCATCAGATCATAAGGCGATTCGATACCAATGATATGAAAACGATAAGGCATTAATTGAATAAACACATCCCCTGAAACATTGCGTTGAGATGTTTCAAGATAGGCTTCAATATCTCTCATTACAGGATCGAGAATTTGCCCTTCATGAAGCCAGTTGCCATAAAACTGGGCAAGTTGATCTTTCCAGGTTAATTGCCATTTTGTAAGTACATGTTTTTCTAAAGCATGATGTGCTTTAATAATAATTAATGGTGCTGCGGCTTCAAACCCAACACGGCCTTTAATACCAATAATGGTATCTCCTACATGAATATCTCTGCCAATGCCAAACGGGGCAGCAATTGAATGCAAATACTGAATTGCCTCACCTGAATGAGCAAAAGATTTATTATTAATTTTTTTTAATTCGCCTTTTTCAAAATGCAATTTTACCTCTTCTTCTTCATGTTTGGTTATTTGGGTTGGCCATGCATCTTCCGGCAACATTCCTTTTGACAATAATGTCTCTTTACCGCCTACACTTGTACCCCATAAACCTTTATTGATTGAATACATTGATTTATCAAAATTCATATCAACATTTTTTTCCTTCAAATATTCAATCTCCTGTTCCCGGCTAAGTTGTAAATCACGAATAGGTGTAATGATTTCTATACCAGGGATCATAATATTAAATATCATATCGAAACGAACCTGATCGTTTCCTGCGCCGGTGCTGCCATGTGCTACTGCGTCTGCATTAATGCTTTTAACATGCTCAGCAACATGCAAGGCCTGGCTTAATCGCTCCGCACTAACACTTAAGGGATAAGTATTGTTTTTTAGAACATTACCATAAATTAAAAACCTAATGATACTTTTATAATAGCTTTCTGTAGCATCTATTGTCGTATGCGTTTTTACTCCAAGATTATGGGCATGCTGTTCGATGTATTTTAATTCATCTTTAGAGAAACCCCCGGTATTTACAATAATGCTGTGAACTTCATACCCCTGATCATCAGTTAAATATTTTACACAATAAGAGGTATCCAACCCACCGCTAAAACCAAGGACAACTTTTTTTACCATAAT
>JBBJOK010000225.1:0-4058 GCA_037721545.1 Chitinophagaceae bacterium | reverse complement strand
TCCTTGCTCATCAATATATCAAAGTTTACGCAGCTTTTGCAGCCAGCCCAAAATTCTTCATCATCTGTTAGTTCAGAATAAGTTACGGGCTCATACCCAAGATCAGAATTGATTTTCATTACTGCAAGGCCTGTAGTTAATCCAAATATTTTGGCGTTAGGATATTTTTCTCTTGAAAGTTCAAACACCCTTCTTTTTATAAGTTTGGCTATACCACTCTTGCGAAAAGCTGGCGATACGATTAATCCACTGTTGGCAACAAACTCGTCATGCCCCCAAGCTTCTATATAACAAAAGCCAACCCAGTCGCCATTAGGTGTATGGGCAATTACGGCCTTGCCATCTTCCATCTTTTTTGCAACATAGTCAGGGGAGCGTTTCGCTATACCTGTACCCCGGGCCTGTGCCGAAGCTGCCATTTCATCTGTTATAATGGTGGAATATTTTGTATCGGCTGATGTTGCAACACGAACAATAATTTGTGATTGTTCCAATTTTGCAAAATTGAAGTGATGAATAAAATTAGATAAAATATTGCGGAAGGTTTTTCACTGACAGGGGCAAGGGCTAATTGCTCGGCCTATCAGCAACCACGTCGAATAAAGTTGAGGGGATACTTAGCTCCCCGACTGGGATGAAGTAACTGAAAATTGTGATATAGGTTTGTTCTATTCAATTCAGTTTAATTTAATTTTACGATACAAATGTAAGCGTTTTTAAAAAATTGAACTGAAAATTATACTAAGGCTTTGTTATTATTAATTTTCCTGCTCTTAAGCGCATCTGCAATAATTCTATCATTGCTTAAACGCGGAACTTTATTTTGGCCACCAAGTTTACCAACACTTTTCATAAAATCAACAAAACCCCCTTTTTTTATCACACTTATTTTTAAAGGAGCAAGAATATTTCCTTTGATTAGATCATCGTAATACATATTCTTTTTTCGAAGATTACTATCAATTTTTTCCGACAACGTTTCAATATCTTCCGGAGCATTTTCAAATTCTATAAACCACTCATGATAACTTTTTTCGCCGTTTTGAGATATCATGGGAGCTACGGTAAATTCAGTAACATGAATACCTTCTTCTTTCGCAGCTATGGTTAATGCACTTTCAACCTCTTCTCCAATTACATGTTCGCCAAAAGCTGAAATGAAATGTTTTATTCTTCCGGTAACTATAAGACGGTAAGGATCGCATGATACAAATTTTATGGTGTCACCGGTATTGTAAGCCCATAATCCGGCATTACTACTGATTATTAAAACATAATTTTGATTCGTTCTCACATCTTTTAAAGTGAGTCGCTGAGGTTTATCATTAAAAATTTCATTAACCGGAACGAATTCAAAAAATATTCCACTATTTGTATTCAGCAATAACCCTTCTGCATTTTGACTATCCTGAAAAGCAAAAAAACCTTCACTTGCGGGAAACAATTCAATACAATCAATTGTTTTGCCAATACTTTCAAAAAGTTTCGCTTTATAGGGCTCAAAATTTACCCCGCCTTGTACCATCACACTAAAATTTGGAAAAATATCTTTTATTGCTTTCCCCGACCTTTCAGCAAGTTTATCAAAATACATTTGTACCCAAGGCGGTATGCCACTGATCAACCGCATATCCTGATCTATGGTTTCTTCTATTATTTTATCAAGCTTGGTTTCCCAATCGTCAATACAATTTGTTTCAAACGAAGGAAGTTGATTGGCTCGTAAGTATTTTGGCACATGGTGATTTACTATCCCACTTAAACGCCCTGTTGGTATTCCACCAATTCTTTCAAGCTCAGGCGAACCACTTAAAAAAATTAATTTACCATCTGCAAACGCTGTATTACCAGTTTCTGCCATATAGCACAGCAAAGCATTCCGGGCTGTATTAATGTGATTAGGAATAGAATCTTTTGTAATGGGAATATATTTTATTCCACTGGTTGTGCCGCTGGTTTTGGCAAAATAAATAGGTTGACCTTTCCATAGAACATTGTGCCTGCCTTGCTTTATAGCTTCAATGTATGTTTTAAATTCTTCATAATCCCTTATTGGAACATGGCTCACAAAATCTTCATGCGATTTAATATCATTAAACTTATGATCTTGCCCAAAATCAGTTTTAGTGCCAATTTTAATAAGATTTTGAAAAATAGAATCCTGGTCTGCGTGAGCTGTACTCATACCTTTCTTAATCTGCTTGTAGATGTAAGCAGCAAAAGGTTTTGCAAGAAGAGATTTAATTTTCATCCAAGCTGAAATCGTAAAACAAACTTACAATTAATTACAATCGCATTGCCATTCTTTATTCAGATCGATACAGGTGACTACTACAAGCTTGTCTTTTTCTGGAGCAAAAATTATCCGAAGGTGTTGCCTATCATCACTGTACCCTTCTAAGGCATACGTCACACCGCGTTTGTCATTTAAATTACTTTTAGCATAATTAATATCTCCCTCACGTAAAATTTCTTTTATCTCTTCTTCTGTAATATCCCTGCACTCCATGCGGCACATGGCATGCTTTGTAAGAATAAGATTATGAACGTTTCTGTTTAATTCAGCAGCTTCTTTTTTATTGCCCTGAGAAGGTTGGTTATCATAATTTCTTGCTGTGGGATAAATATTTCTAAATAAAAAAACTCCGATCACTACCGCAGCAATAAGTAATAGGATGAATTTTGTCTGTTTCTTATCCATTAATAACCAATTTTATGGTATTCGAAGTTGCACCTATCCATTTGTATATTTGCGCATGCAAAAAACAGTTGCAGTACATACGTTAGGTTGCAAGCTAAATTATTCTGAGTCATCAGCTATATCAAGGTTAATGGAACAGGATGGGTTTATTAAGAAAGAATTTGATGATGTGGCGGATGTGTACGTTATTAATACCTGTTCGGTTACAGATAATGCCGATAAAGAATGCAGGCAATTAGTAAGGAAAATCCAGAGAAAGTCACCTGCATCAATGATTGTTATAACAGGTTGCTATGCACAATTAAAACCAAAAGAAATAGCTGCAATAGATGGAGTTGACCTGGTTTTAGGTGCGGCAGAAAAATTTAATATAACACACCATTTAAAACAACTTACAAAAGGGGATGCCACTAAAATTTGCAGTTGTGATATTAAAGATGTTGATGAGTTTCAATCATCTTTTTCTGTAAAGGAAAGAACAAGGAGTTTTTTAAAAGTTCAGGATGGTTGCAATTATAATTGCTCCTTTTGCACCATACCCATGGCTCGTGGAAAAAGCAGGAGCGATTCAATAGAGAATATAATCGCTAACGTAATGGAACTTGCAAATTCCGGAGTAAAAGAAATTGTATTAACAGGAATTAACCTGGGCGATTACCTCACTCCAACTGTTTCCACCCCGATAACTATCGGGAGAGAGGGAACTAATGGGAAGATTGCAGTGAAGAAATCGGGTGATTTTTATTCTCTAATACAAACGTTAGAAAATTTAGATGGCATTGAACGCTACCGCATTTCCTCCATTGAGCCCAATTTATTAAGTGATGAAATAATTGAGTTTGTTGCCGGCAGTAAAAAATTTATGCCTCATTTTCATATCCCGTTACAAAGTGGAAGTAATAAAGTGCTTGCAGCCATGCGAAGAAGGTATAAAAAAGAATTGTATGCGGAGAAGATTCTACTTATAAAAAAATTGATACCACATTGTGCAATCGGAGCTGATGTTATTGTCGGGTTCCCGGGCGAAACAGATGACGACTTTAAAGAGACATGTGAATTTATCAATTCGCTCGCTGTTTCTTATTTACATGTGTTTACTTATTCAGAAAGAGAAAATACACATGCAGCCGGAATAAAACCTATAGTCCCCATCGGTGTACGAAATTCCAGAAACAAAATATTACGCAATCTGTCTTACCAAAAACTTCAATATTTTACACAACAACATTCGGGTGAAACCAGAAAAGTATTATTTGAAAGCTATAATAAAAATGGTATGATGGAAGGCTTTTCTGATAATTATATTAAAATAACCGCGCCCTATAAGGCAGAGTGGGTTAATAAAATTATAGACTGG
>JBBJOK010000224.1:0-5255 GCA_037721545.1 Chitinophagaceae bacterium | reverse complement strand
TAAATTGCAAGTTCATCATTTCTCATCAATCTATATTTATTATATGAAAAGATTTTATAAATGAAAAAAATTACTTGTTTTCTGGTAGGGTTGGTTTCAATTACCACATCATTTTCCCAATCAGATCCTTTATGGATGCGCTATCCTTCTATTTCTCCGGATGGAAAACAAATTGTTTTTAGTTACAAAGGAGATCTTTATAAGGTTGCTTCTACAGGCGGGTCAGCATTACCTTTAACGCTACATACAGCTCATGATTACATGCCTGTATGGAGCAATGATGGAAAATGGATAGCCTTTTCTTCTGACCGCTTTGGTAATTTTGATGTGTATGTTATGCCCTCTGATGGTGGTGATCCCAGGAGATTGACTTTTAATTCAGCTCCGGATTTTGTTTCTGCATTTACACCTGACAACAAAAGTGTAATGTTTGGTTCCGCGAGGAATGATGTATCTACGTCAGTTCGGTTTCCTAGTAATGGGTTATTTCAAAAAATTTATACCGTGCCGGTTACCGGGGGACGGAGTGTATTGATATCTGCAGCTGGTATGCAATATGCCCGCTACAATAAAAAAGGAGATAAAATCATTTACCAGGATAGTAAGGGAGGAGAAGATCCATGGCGTAAACATCATACTTCTTCAGTTACAAAAGATATCTGGATACATGATTTAAATTCTAAAGATTATAAAAAACTAACCAGTTTTGAAGGCGAGGATAGAGAACCTGTTTTTGGTGAAGATGATCAAACATATTATTACTTAAGTGAGAAAAATGGTAATCAAAATCTATTTAAGGGAACTGTAACAGGGGGAGACAAACAACTCACTACATTTAAAAATCATCCGGTACGCTTTTTAAGCAGATCTACAAATAATACACTTTGCTTTGCATATGATGGTGAGGTATATACTTTACATGAAGGTGGCAATCCTAATAAAGTAAGTATCAAAATTACGTCAGAAAATAAAAGTAATACGGAACGAGTATTACCAATTACTACAGGGGCAACAGAGTTTGAGCTATCGCCTAACGGAAAAGAAATTGCATTTGTATTCAGGGGAGAAGTTTTTGTTACCTCTGTTGATGGCGGTATCACAAAACGTATTACCAATACACCTTATCAGGAGCGTACAGTAACGTTTACACCTGACGGAAGATCTTTAATTTATGCAGCAGAAAGAATTGGCTCAGGTTGGGATATAATGAAATCTACAATTAACAGAAAAGAAGAACCATATTTTTTTACTTCAACGGTAATTAATGAAGAGCCAGTTGTTGTAAGTGATAAAGATGAATTTCAACCTGAAATTTCACCTAATGGTAAAGAGATTTCCTACTTGGAAGAAAGAAATATTTTAAAGGTTTATAACATCGATAAAAAATCTTCCCGTACAATTATTCCGGCCGGTCAAAATTTTTCTTATGCTGACGGCGATCAAAGTTCCAGCTGGAGCCCGGATAGTAAATGGATAGCTGCAAGAAGTTCAAGGGGCAACTATGGCTCAAGTGAAATTGTTCTTTATAAAACCGATGGAACCGATGTTGGGACAGATGTTACACAATCAGGCTTTGGAGATGCCGGTCAACAATGGGCAATGAATGGTAAGGCGTTAATTTGGACATCTGATAGGGAAGGAAAAAAACCGTTAGCATACCAGGGAGCAAGGGAAGTTGATGTATATGCTATGTTTTTTGATAAAGAATTGTATGACAGATTTAAATTGAATAAGGATGATTATACTTTGCTTAAAGAAAAAGAGGAAAGAGAAAAAAATGATACAACTAAAAAAGTAGCGGATACCGCTTTAGCCCGTAAAATTAAAGAACCCTTCAAAATGGATCTTACTGATCTTGATACCCGTAGAGTAAGATTGACAAATGGCTCGGTAAATCTTGGCAACTTCCGGATGTCTCCAACAGGAGAAAAATTATTTTTTACAGCACGTTATGAGCAGGGATACGATGTTTGGGTAGTTGACCCCCGTACAAAGGAATTAAAAACACTGGCAAAATTAGGGGCCACTTTTGCTTTGCTCGAAATGAGTAAAGATGGTAAAGCATTATTTGTTTTAGCAGATGGAAAAATTTCTAAAATTGAATCTGAATCAGGGAAAATTAGCCCTGTAACAATTAATGGCGAAATGGTACTTCAAGAGGATAATGAAAGGGAATACATTTTTAATCATGCGTGGAGGCAATTCAAGAAAAAATTCTATGATCCCAAGCTTCATAATGTTGATTGGGATATGTATAAAAAAACCTATGCAAAATTCTTACCCCACCTTTCTAATAACTATGATTTTCGGGAACTGCTTAGTGAAATGCTGGGTGAAGTAAATGCTTCGCATACAGGGGGGCGTTTTGCACCCCAGGTAATAAACGGAGATGCCACTTCCTCTCTGGGTTTATTGTACAATGAAAGTATTGGCGGTAATGGTCTCCGTATAGCTGAAGTTATTTCAGGTGGCCCATTAGATAAAGCAAACTCAAGAATAAGAGCCGGACAAATTATTGAAAAAATAGATGGTGAAACAATTACAGGAGATATGGATTGGTCAAAATTATTAAACAGAAAGGCTAGCAGGAATGTGTTGATTACCGTTACTAATCCAGTTACAAAAGAGACCTTCGATGAGGTTCTTAAACCAATTTCAGCAGGAGAAGAAAATAACTTATTGTATAGGAGATGGGCGAATAACATGAGAGAAATGGTTAATAAATTAAGCGGTGGAAAAGTTGGTTATGTGCATGTGGCGGCAATGAATGATAACAGCTATAGAAATGTATACGACGAAGTATTAGGAAAAAACATTAGTAAGGATGCCTTGATTGTTGACACACGTTTTAATGGCGGCGGTTGGCTGCATGAAGATCTTTCAAACTTTTTATCTGGCCGTGAATATATCAAGTATGAGCCTTATGGCAATAAGCCCAAAAGTGGCGGAGACCCTATGGGTAAATGGGTTAAGCCAAGTTGTGTGGTTATGAGCGAAGCCAATTATAGTGATGCACACATGTTTCCATACGTTTACAAAACAAAAGGTTTAGGAAAATTAATAGGTATGCCTGTACCTGGAACGGGTACAGCCGTTTGGTGGGAAACACAAATTGATCCTACAATGGTTTTTGGTATACCCATGATAGCAAGTGTTGGTGTTAAAGAAGGAAGAGCATTGGAGAATCTGCAGTTAGAGCCGGATATTAGAATTCAAAATGATTATAATAAAATATTGAATGGAGAAGACCAGCAAATTGAAGTCGCTGTAAAAGAAATGCTTAAAGAAATAAAAGAAAATAAATAATTTTAATCTGATCCCTTCTTGATCCAGATGTTATTGGGTGAGAAGGGATTTCATTTTGTTTTTGATATCGATTGCCCTTACATCTGTATTTTCCTATTGGCTACAGGTTTTTAAAGCAGGATTATGTTACCCTTACGTTACAAACTATGCTAATCCCTTGCTTTACCTGGACGGTTTTGATACTATCAGCCGCTAAAAAATTTACTGGTAAAAAATTTTGGATTATTGCACCACAGCAGGACTGGTTTGTGCTTAGGCTCAGCCTTGTTGGTACCGGTGGGGGTTTATAATTTTACCTCCATAAACCTGATATCAATTATTCAATCGTAAGTGTAGTGGTATGTGTATTTATAATGTGTATACTATTTTATGTTTTGCTACGCAGAAATAATTTTTCCTTGAATTGTGGTGGGGTTATAATATTCTTATCTGTATTAATATGGCAATATTTTATTTAGTCGCCGGAAAATGATCAAACTACAACATTGATCATTTTCCCTTTTACATAAATGAGCTTTTTAATTGGTTTGCCTTCAACCCATTTTTGTATCACCTCATTTCCCAAAACAATTTTTTCAACTTCATTTTGTGTGGCCTCAAGTTTAATATTTATGGTGGTCCGCATTTTTCCGTTGATCGAAATAGGATATTCCTTGGATGATTCAACTAAATATTTAGGATCGAATACAGGAAAGGAAGCATCCAAAATGCTGGAATCATTTCCCAATTGATGCCATAGCTCTGCACTAATATGCGGTGCATAAGGAGTTAATAATATCAGTAACTGCTCTAAAATTTCTTTTTTGTGAGATGTAAGATCTTGCAACTCATTAACACAAACCATAAAAGCGCTCACTGCTGTATTATAAGAAAAGCGTTCAGTGTCTTCTTCAATTTTTTTAATTGTTTTATGAAGTACTTTTAATTCAGCATCTGTTGCTTTTTCTTCAGTCCAAACCTTGCCCTTTACATCATCATAAAACAGTCGCCATAATTTTTTTAAGAAACGGTGAACACCTTCAATGCCTTTTGTATCCCAGGGTTTGCTTTGCTCTATTGGGCCTAAAAACATTTCATACATTCGAAAAGTATCTGCGCCGTATTTGTCAATCAATACATCAGGGTTAACTGTATTGTATTTTGATTTGGACATTTTTTCTGTTTCAACTCCGCAAATATATTTACCATCTTCTAAAATGAATTCCGCATTTGCATATTCCCCATTTTTCCATTTTTTAAATTCTTCGATATTCAATTCGATACCGTCAACAATATTTACATCAACATGCAAGGATAAAATTGTAAACGCTATTACCCTAAAATTCATGCCTTCAAATACCTCATTGAATTTCTCATTAATAGGAATTAGCAAAGGGTTTTTATTAAGATCAGATACATCTATATTGTTTAATTTTTTTGCTAATGAATAACTAACGAATAAGTAATTGAATTGCACACCTTCATCAAGATCATTAATTGCTTCACATGTCATACGATATACAAACCTGCTGCTTCCTTGTATCATTCCCTGGTTCACCAACTTTCTAAATGGCTCATCAAAATTTATGTGGCCTAAGTCAAATAAAACTTTTGTCCACATGCGGCTATACAATAAATGCCCAACTGCATGTTCTGTTCCGCCGACATAAACATCTACCTGATTCCAGTAATCTGTTATTTTTTTATCAGCAAATACTTCATCATTATGCGGATCCATATATCGTAAAAAATACCACGATGAGCCTGCATAGCCCGGCATTGTATTGGTTTCTCTTTTATCACCCCCATTTAAATTAACCCACTTAGTAATGTTAGCTAATGGTCCTTCGCCTTCAGGTCCGGGCTTATAATTTTCAACATGCGGCAATTCAACAGGAAAATCTTTTTCATCTGCAGCATGAGCAATTCCATCTTTATAAATTATCGGAAAAGGCTCACCCCAATAACGC
>JBBJOK010000223.1:0-5263 GCA_037721545.1 Chitinophagaceae bacterium | reverse complement strand
AATAAATTGAAAGCAATAAATTACTAATATCTATCTATCAGATAGAGAATTTTGTTATCCTGATATAACAAGAATATAAATTAAGCCACTTTCTCTTTTGCAGAAATTGCTACGCCACCCTTGTACTCTCCAAGGATAGTTACATCCTTATATTTTTGATATTGCTTGGCAGAATTTTCCATAGCAGCCTTGGTTTCACTTCTTATTTTTAAGCCTTTGCTTTCGCCTTTGTTACTAATCTCAATGTAAAAGCCATCCATTAATGTTATAGCTCTTTCTCTTGGTCTACCTGTTCTCATTATTGTTGTTTTAAAATTTTATGTATAATTGGCACCTGTAACCTCTTTTCTTATGATGGCCATAGATATGGGTAAAGATAAGGGAATGGGGTTAAATTTCCTTACTTAAAGCCGATGCTGCATTTTTTAGACATTTTTTTAACTTTTTTACACTTTCTTATTATTGGCTTTGTCCTTTTTGGATGGATAACTCCTATAACCCGAAAAGCACATTTTATTTGTACTATTGCCATAGCTGCATCATGGCTTTTATTAGGGATGTGGTTCGGAATTGGTTATTGCCCGGTTACTGACTGGCAATGGGATGTAAAAACAAAATTGGGTGAACAAAATCTTCCTTCCTCTTTTATAAAATATTTTGCCGATAAAATAACCCGGAAAGATATTTCTTCTTTTTATATTGATATAATAACTGCTACTTCTTTTGCTATAGCAGTGCTGCTTTCTGTATATGTGAATTTTCTTAAGAAAGCAAGAAAAGAATCTTGATTACTTTTGCCTCCACAAAATCTTAAATATGAATTTTAAATTACTAATTATAAGCATAATTACAGGCTCACTGGCTGCTTCATGTAGTAACCAAAATAGCGATACTAAAATCAATAGAGAAAAAGATTCCAGCCTAGTTGTTATAAAAGAGGATTCTGTGAGTTACAGCTTAAATGGAAAAACTTTTAAAGGGTATATTGTATATGATTCGGGTAAACAAGATAAACGACCCGGAGTATTAGTTGTTCATGAATGGTGGGGCCTGAACGAGTATTCCCGAAGCAGAGCCAGGCAATTGGCAGAGATGGGCTACATAGCAATGGCAGTTGATATGTTTGGTGATGGCAAAACCGGCGACGATCCAAAATCTGCAGAAGAACTTGCCACGCCGTTTTACAAAGATCCGGCTTTAGCAAAAACAAGATTGGATGCGGCATTAAATAAACTAAAAGAATATACACAAACCGATTCCGAAAATATTGCTGCTATCGGCTATTGTTTTGGTGGATTTGTTGTGTTGAATGCTGCAAAGCTTGGCGCTGATCTGAAAGGTGTTGTAAGTTTTCATGGCGGATTAGGTGGAGTGCCTGTAAAAAAAGATTTATTGAAAGCTCAAATTCTTATATGCCACGGTGAAGCGGATGATTTTGTAAATAAAGAAGTTGAGCCATTTAAAAAAGAAATGGATGCTGCCGGAATTGAGTATACATTTAAAAGTTATCCAAATGCAACGCATGCTTTTACAAACCCCGGTGCTACAGAAAAAGGTAAAAAATTCAATATGCCTATTCAATACAATGCTGCAGCAGATTCAGCCTCCTGGACTGATATGAGGGCATTTTTCGACCGAATATTTATAAAATAAATTATTATGAAACGAGAACTTACCTCCTGGTATAGCCCTGCCCTTAATAAGGATATGCCGATAAGTGTATATGGTGATTATGGTTTTGCACTCCTGTTAGTGCCTACTGCGGCGGCAGACTATCTGGAGTATGAACGCTTTCAGTTAATTGATGCCTTACAGCCTTTTATTGATGGAGGAAAAGTAAAAGTATTTTCTATAAACAGTATTAATAATGAGAGCTGGCTTAATAATGAAATGATACCCGAACATAAAGCCATACGACATAATCAATTTAATACTTATGTGTTTGATGAAGTAATTCCTTTTATTAAAACAAATACATCAATAGATACAGAAATAATAATTTCAGGTGCTTCCTTCGGCGCATTGCACAGCATGAATTTGTTTTTAAAACGCCCTGATCTAATTAATGGAGCCATTGCAATGAGCGGGGTTTATAATCTTTCAGAATATACCAAAGGTTTTTGGGACGAGCAGGTATATTTTAATTCCCCGCAGCATTATATTCCTAATCTTAATGATGAAAATGTTTTAAATAAAATTCGCAATAGCAATCACATCCATATTCTTAGTGGTAGTGGATCTTATGAAGATCCGGATGCATCAAGAAAGTTTGCCGGCATTTTAGATAATAAAGGAATCAATTATGAATTGGATATTTGGGGAGAAGACATGAAACATGATTGGCCCACCTGGAGGGCTATGCTTCCCCATTATTTAGCTACTAGATTCTAATTTTTCACCACAGAGGCCAAGCGTAAAAAGTTTTACCCAGTGTTTTAGAAACAATAAACTTTTCTCTGCGTTTTTTTAATGCCTCTTCTTTCTCAGCGCTAAAGAAGACAGATACTTATCTTTATCACATGGAAAAAAAATTATTCCTGCTGGATGCAATGGCGCTTATTTATCGTGCCTATTATGCGCTTATCCGCAACCCTATCATTACTTCAAAGGGGAAAAATACCAACGCACAATTTGGATTTACGAATACCTTGTTCGAGCTTATCAGTAAAGAAAAGCCAACCCATCTTGCTGTTGCATTTGATACTGCAGCGCCAACCGAAAGGCATACAGATTTTGTGGATTATAAAGCTAATCGGCTTGCTGCACCTGAAGATATTACGCTGGCTTTGGATGATATAAAAAACATAATCAAAGGATTTAATTTACCTGTTATTGAATGTGACGGGTTTGAAGCCGATGATGTTATCGGAGGCCTGGCACAACAGGCCGAAAAACACGGGTATGAAGTTTACATGGTTACCCCGGATAAAGATTTTGGACAGTTGGTAACTGATAAGATAAAAATTTATAAACCCGGTTACCAGGGCGGAGTAGTAGAGATTCTTGGTGCTAAAGAAGTATGTGCCAAGTGGAATATCAAAGATGTATCGCAGGTTATCGATATTTTAGGATTAATGGGTGATGCTGTTGACAATATTCCAGGTATCCCCGGCATCGGTGAAAAAACTGCTTCAAAACTTTTAGCTGAATATAGCACGTTGGAAAATATTTTAGCTAATGCAGAAAATATAAAAGGTTCTTTAGGAGAAAAAATACGAGCAGGTAAAGATCTTGCCATATTGAGTAAAAAACTTGCAACCATAGTTACAAACGCACCTTGTGAATTTCATGAAGAAGATTTTAGAATTAAAGCATACAATACAGAAGCGCTCAAAGATATTTTTACAGAGCTGGAGTTTAAAACGCTTGGAAGAAGAATTTTAGGAGAAGAATATACAGCTTATGTTGTAGGTAATACAGTTGTGCAAACAGATCTTTTTGGAAATGCAATGGAGCAGCCACTTCCAAAACTTGAAGAACTTGAAAAGCAGGAAGAAAAACCTGCTATGGTTGTAGATAAAAACATCAATAATACAACGCATACTTATGTAGCAGTTGAAGGCGAGGAAGCCATAAAAGAATTAATAGAGAAATTGATTCAGCATAAAGAAATTTCTTTTGACACAGAAACTACAAGCCCGGATGCCAACAATGCTGAGCTGGTCGGATTAAGTTTTTGCCTTACACCAGGTGAAGGTTTTTATGTTCCATTGCCTGCAGACATTGTAGAAGTAAGTATTGTTCTCAATCATTTCACTGAACTCTTTAATGATGAAACAAAAATATGGATTGGGCAAAATATTAAATATGATCTCCTTGTTTTAAAATGGTATGGTTTTGAACTTAAGGGGAAAGTTTTTGATACTATGTTGGCGCATTATGTAATTGAAAGCGAAGGCCGAAGAAATATGGATATGTTGAGTGCGCAATATCTCGGTTATCAGCCAATTGCTATTGAAGAATTAATTGGCAAGAAAGGGAAAAGCCAGGGAACTATGAGAGATGTTGAGCTTGATAAGATAAAGGAATATGCTGCAGAAGATGCTGATATAACGTTGCAATTGAAAAATGTTTTTACGCCGCTGCTAAAAAATAAGGTTGTAGAAAAGGTGTTTGATGAAGTGGAAAGCCCCTTGGTAAAAGTGTTGACTGATATGGAATATGAAGGCGTAAAAGTGGATATGGATTTTTTAAATCAATATTCTAAGGAATTAGAAATAGAAGCGAAACGTTGTGAGGAAAGTGTTTACCAGCAGGCTGGTGTACGTTTCAATCTGGCATCACCCAAGCAACTGGGGGAAGTATTATTTGAAAAACTGCAATTGGATGCCAAAGGAAAAAAAACAAAGGGGGGTCAATATTCAACCGGCGAGGATGTATTATTAAAACTTTCTCATCAAAATAAAATTGTTGAAGACATCTTAGGTTTTCGTGAACTAACAAAATTAAAATCAACTTATATAGATGCTCTACCGCAAATAATAAATAAAAAAACCGGGCGTGTGCATACATGCTACGGCCAGGCAATTGCCGTAACAGGCAGGCTTAGCAGTACAAATCCTAACCTTCAGAATATTCCGGTAAGAACAGAACGTGGCAGAGAAATCAGAAAAGCATTTATACCAAGAGATTGTGATCACACAATTATTTCTGCAGATTATTCTCAGATTGAATTAAGGATTGTTGCAGCTATAAGTGGTGACCCTGCCATGTGCGATGCTTTTAAACAAAATAAGGATATACATACAGCAACGGCAGCAAAGGTTTTTAATGTTGCAGAAGAAGATGTAACTAAAGAAATGCGCTATAAAGCAAAGAGTGTAAACTTTGGAATTATTTATGGCCAGGGCGCATTTGGATTGGCAGAAAACATAGGAGTCTCCCGAACGGAGGCAAAAGAAATTATAGATAATTATAAAAAGCAATTTGCCAACATCCAAAAATATATGGATGAAAGTATAAATTTTTGCAGGCAAAACGGATATGTTCAAACACTGATGGGGCGTAAGCGCTGGCTGAAAGATATTAATTCATCAAACTTTACAGTGCGTGGTTATGCAGAAAGAAATGCTATTAACTCACCCATACAGGGAACTGCTGCTGATATGATAAAATTGGCTATGATAAAAATTCATGATGAATTTAAAAAACAAAAATTTCGATCCAGAATGATAATGCAGGTACACGATGAATTGGTATTTGATGCACTCAAAGAAGAAGTGGAAACCCTTAAACCAATTATTATTAATTGTATGCAAACTGC
>JBBJOK010000222.1:0-5271 GCA_037721545.1 Chitinophagaceae bacterium | reverse complement strand
TGGCAAAGCAAAGGGCCAATGGTGTAATGATGTGGGAAAAATGGCACGATGCACCGGATGCAAACAGTTTGCTTAAAGCAGCGTGCGATACCATTGGGAGAGCGTATTAATATATTTCGGATTTGATCTGTAAAAACAATTTATTTCTTTTTCGATACTGCTTTATCTAAATTTTGTCTTACTCTAAACTTCACTATTTTAGTTATTAAACCAAGTGGCATTGGTTCATCAAGTGGAAATTGCACAGAACCCTTACCCTGCTTGTAACATGATAATTCTTTTTCAAACTGATGATGTCCTGATGGGGTTGCATAAAATCCTATATGATTTTTATAAGCAGCAAAGTGAACCAGGTTTCCGTTTAAAATGAAAGTAGGGATTGCATATTTTATAACTTCTTCAGCCTTGGGCGCTGCTTTTTTAATACTTGCCCGGATTTGTTCCAAAATTTGTTGAATATCTTGTGGAAAATCAGCGATATAACCGTTAATGTCATTATATTTCTTTGTTTCCATATGATAATTAATTGCCGCTAATGCTTGTTATTGTTTTCGGTAGGGAATCAATTAATTGAAATAATGGTTGCCTGTCTTGCAGTTAATTTCCAAATATTTTTTTCCTTCATCCATATATTAGTAAACCTTCTTGTTATGGTTTTACCGGCATTTTGTGATGAACCCCTGGGTACTAAAATCTCTTTGCCCATTACCAAAGATGTATTTTTAAAGAAGGTTATCCTCTCAATATTTCTTTCAAAAGAAGCGTAATTGATTTTTCCTGCTTTAACTCTTTCCATGATTTCCCTGAAACCAACAATTGTATTTTCAGGATTTTGTACTACTATTTTTTTAGACATTACTTTATAAAGCATACTTGTATCCCCATTTAATATTGCCTCCCGTTCTGCGTTTTCAAGCTTTCTGATTACTGCTTCATCTGAATATTGAGCTAATAAATATTGCTGAGTAAAACAGCCAAAACGATAAGCAGTAAAAATTTGATTTTCATTTTCTTAAGTTAATGTATAAAATTAGTAAAAACGATTTCTAAATCAGACCAAAATTTAATGTCCTTTGATCCAACCACCATCAACTGCCAGTGATTGGCCGGTGATATAACTGGCCCGTTCACTTACTAAAAATGCCGCCGCAGCCGCAAATTCGGCGGTTGTTCCAAATCGTTTCATCGGAATGGATTCTTTAACCTCATTCACTTTTGGGTTTTTTTCAATAAGATTTTGTAGCCGGTTGGTAATGGTGTAACCCGGCAATAAATTATTAACCGTAATACCATGTATGGCTACTTCGTTAGATAAACTTTTTACCAAACCCAATAAACTTGTTCGTACTGCATTTGATGAAATCAAGTTGTCGGCAGGTTGTTTAACCGCAACAGAGGTAATGGTTAAGATACGGCCAAAACCTTTTTGTTTCATACCTGGCAAAACCTGTTGAATAATGTCAACAGCACTCAAAAACAGTAAATTATAAATATGTTTCCAATCGGTTAAATTAAATTGTTCAAATGGCCCGGCCGCAGGGCCACCCGTATTTGTTACCAAAATCTCAATATTGCCAAAAGCTTTTACACTTTGTAAAACCAAATTTTTACGTTGATTTTCATCCGTAATATCACATACAAAAGACACCACATTATTGGGGGCAAAAGATTTAATTTCCGCTTCGGTTGATGCTAATGCCGCTGAATCAGTGCCGCAAATAATAACTTTTGCACCTTCTCTAGCCAATTCAATTGCAACGGCTTTACCCAATCCTTTGCTTGATGCCAGTATTAGCGCAACTTTATTTTGTATTCCTAAATCCATTTTTATTATTTATTTCAATAATGCCAACTATTTTCTCAAATAATTATCGGAGCCATCGATCCAATCTTGTCTTGGTGGCGCAAAGGTGTCCGTTTCTATAACCTTGCCAATCATTAGGGCTTTGTGCCTTCTATTTCCGGGAATAACAATTACATCACCCGCCGATAAGTCAACAGGAGAGTCTTCGTTGTCATCGAACCAAAATCGAAGTACGCCTTCAATAACTTCTGTAATTTGTTCATTATCGTGTGAATGCCATGGCACTGTAAATCCATCTTCAAATTCCATTTTGGCAATCATTACTTTCTCTCCATGAATGAATTGCCTTTTCATTTTTGGATTCACTTGTTCTACAGGGATATTATTCCAATTTATTTTTTGCACTAGGTGTATTTTATTTTGAAATTTTTTTTTGTATGCTCATTAGGTTATTTTTCATAGTTTTTACTTAACAAGTTCATATTTTCAACTTTTATTTTTTTGATAAACATATTTTTGAAGAGTCTCTTCTATTGCAGGTTGGTATTTTCTGCATTCAATTTTTTTATATTCTTCAAAAGACTTATTAGTTATTCTATAATCTACAGCTAACAATTCCGCTAAAAAGTATGTTTCAACGTTTTTATTATAGCCTACCGAAAATTTTTGTTTAGTCTGGGCTAAAACAGTAATAGAAAAAAATACAAAAATCGAAAGTATTAAATTTTTCATTTTAGTGATGACAAATTGGGTGTAATTTTATTTACGCTATTAAAATATCCAATCCTAATTCAAGTTCATATTTAAACGATTATCATTTCTTAAATGTTACTGAATCCACTATAATTCCTGCCTGCTCACTGTTTTGAGAAGGTTCTTTTATAAAAAGCAATTTATTACCAGTAAAAAACTAAACAAATCGCTATTTCATCTCCTTCGCCTTGGTGCGTGTCTCAAGCACCAAAGCCTGAGCGGTAGTTTATTTGTCGCCCATTAGCTTTTCTAATTGATTTAAGAAATCTTCATCTAGTCCAATAAATTTTTCGATAATAATACCTTCTTTATTAATCAAAAAGGTAGTAGGAATTGCCTGAACATTATACTGTGTCTTAATTTTGCCATTATCCCCTTTTAAGTCTGAGACATTTGTCCAGCGGATATTATCTGATTTACTCGCCTTTTGCCAATTAGATTTATTTATGTCAGTAGAGAAACTGACTATAGAAACTTTATTTTTAAAACGATTGTAGTCCTGACTGATTTTTTTATTTTCTCGTCTGCAAGGACCACATGATGCACTCCAAAAACTTAATAAAACATAATTCCCTTTCAAGGAAGATAGTTTAAATGGAATTCCATTCAATGTTTCAGCATCAAAGTCAATAAATTTTTTACCTTTTTCTGCAAGTTCACCATATAAAAAAACCTTTAAAGCTTCCGCTTTATTAGTTGATTTGAGCTCTTCCCTTAGTTGTGAGAAAAGGGTTTCAATGGTATCTTTCCCAATCCTCTGCCTATTTCTATAGATAATGTCTAATCCAAAATAAGAGTTGGGATGGCGTTTTCCAAACTCTACATATAAATCTTGAGAAGTTGTTTGCGCTTCATTAAATATTTTCAACATTCTTTTTTTATCATCACCATTAGAAAACAGCTTCTTATTGAGGCTGTCATAAGTACTAAAAACAATCTTATCAAATGGATTTTGTTTTTTAAATAATTCATTTTGCAAATCCTGCTCTTTCCCGCCTTTAATAATTGCATTTAGGCGCATATTATTAATAGGAGATTGAAATTTCATTTCGGTATTTTCAACCATTATAATTGCATATTCATCTTTACATAGTATCCAACATGTAGTAGGTCTTTCAACAAAACCTTTGAGAATAAAATCTCCGGAAGAGGAAATTGCAGAGTCTATTTTGATCTGTCCATCTACATCATGCAGATATACTTTAGTTCCATTTTCTATACCTTCAATGTGTCCCTTAATATGAAAGCCCTTTAAATTATTCTGTTGTCCAAATGAAAAAAGAAAACAACAATTTAAAAGGGTTGCTAACCAAACTATTCTTATTGTCATAAATGTTTTTTTAAATTTCTAACAATAATACGAATACTGTCGTAGGTATGTTTTTGAGTAAGATTTTTTTAACAGTCAATTGTGATTTGTAGAGTGTTGTCAAATAACATGAGCGCCAACGATTGAGTATTGATGCAGAGGGGGGATTTTATAACGTCCAGTTTGGAACTTCAGCTTGGTTTTGTTTTAAAAGATGAAGATAAGAACTTTTGCTTAGCTTTTTTCATCAGCCGAACTACTGCTGATAGCGATTTGTAGCCGATTGCTTCAACTCAACCCCTACTTGCAGCATGCGATGTTATTAGCGGTAGTTTTGGGTTTATTTAAACGCCTTTTTAGTATTACTAAGATATGCGATTTCCTTTCCAGGAGCCATCATTTCACTTTGTAATAAATCATATTTCTTTTCTTTTAGAGAAAAAAATGTTTTCGCCACTTCGCCCCATTTTAATTTTATTGTATTTTCTAAAACCTCTAAGGTAGTTGTTACAAATACGCGGAGTTTGCTATGATTATATTTTAATTTATGAATGGTTAAATGTTTTTCGTATTCATAAATTAAATATTCCATTCTTTCTTCGATTTCTTTTTTAGAATAATCTTTTCTTGCGATGTCCTGCATCCATGTTCTTAAGGCATTAAATTTCCCACGACTATCAGGATCACTGCGATACTCAATAATTTGTTGCCAGTCAATATTTTCATTCGGAATAGGTAATTTTTCTAGAACTACTTCTAACACCTTTGATTGATGAAAGGGCTCGGCACCTACCGGATTGTCATTATATAGAAGGGGGAATGCATCATCTTTTGCAGAAAAACGATTTAAAAAGGATGAAGAAATTCGAGTTACCTCATTTTCAACTTTATCAATCGTATCAAAAGCAGATAGTATTCCTTGCTGCCTTTTTGTGGGATTTGTAAGATTAAAATCTGCTACATCTGGTATTTTTATTTGTGAAAAATCCTTATAGATTTGTAAAAAATCAATCTTGTCTTGAATATCTAATTCATCTTTTAGTCTATTAAATTCTGTTTCTGTGTAATTTATCATTTCATTCAAGTCAAAAGTGCAAAGAAGGCCTTTTGACTTGAGAAGTTCAAAATCTTTCTCAATTTTATCAAGATGTTTGTGGCTTATAATTTTTATTAGCTCAAATACTCCACCAATGTGATTTAAACTGCAAAGATGAATTTGATCAAAATAAAGCAAATCTCTTTTAAGCATGTCAGGTGCTTGAATAAGAAATTTTGGATTCGCTGGTCTTAAGCCTAAGTTCATTACTCTTTATTAAATTGCGTAAAAATTACCGCTAACTCCCTGCTTTTCGAATGTTTTTGTTTAAAAAAAGCTTAATTATCAATATAAAATCGAACAAAATTT
>JBBJOK010000020.1:3472-20064 GCA_037721545.1 Chitinophagaceae bacterium | reverse complement strand
TTTGGGTTTAATGTTATTGAGTGCATCGTATACTGCAATTTGAATGATGGCAAAAAAGCGGGTTCGGTTGGGTTGGATCATACCAACACTTAACACAGTCGCCACTTTGTCGTTCCAGTACATTACCATGTTATTGTCTGTAAAAACTGGTGGAATGGGTGGGATTATAATATCTGGTTTTTTACAGGAAGAAATGCCGGCAATAAGAAAAATAACGGTTAATAAATGAAGCGAATACTTTTTCATAAAATGTTTTTAGAATTAATAATAAAATTTATTAAGTAAAATTATCAGTTGAATCAAATCATTTTTAGCAAATGCGACAAGTACACAATTAAGGGATATAGAAACAGGTTGTAATATTTAAATTTGATTGCAACAGGATTAAAGTTGTTTTTTCTGCGACAAAACAACTTAGTCGCATTTTATAATAAGATTGTCTCATTTGTTTTTTATAAGCATTTATTTTATTCATTTAATAAGTAATTTTAAAATACTAAATGATTAATCAGGACTTTATATTATCGAATAAAACTTCTTACAGAATAAGGCGGCATGTTGCGTTTTGGTTTTGCTGGTGGATATATATAGCCACAACTCATGCTGCCAATCCTATGGGGAAGCCGGAAATTTCATATTTCAGAAATCTTCCCTTTACTTTATCTGAAGCTGGATTAATGCTGATACCACAGATAGTACTTACTTATTACCTGCTATACTTTATTACCACAAAATTTATTTTCAAAAACAGGTATTGGGCCGCTTTTGCCTGGGCTATTCCTGGTTGGTTTATTTCATTATTATTAACCATATTTCTGGTGAGCAATGTAAATGCAGAAATACTTTCTTTTTTTCTTCCGGAAAAATATTTGCAAAACACATCCAGGCCCCCAGCGGTTAATTTTTTTATGGGGTTGATGCTCGCAACCAAAGGAGCATTGACTGTTGCCGGAATAGCCGTAGCAATAAAATTTATCAAACACTGGTATTTAAAAGAACAACATAATCTAGAATTACAAAAGCAAAATAGTGAAGCACAGTTAATGTTGTTAACAGCCCAGGTACATCCTCATTTTTTATTCAATACTTTAAATAACATTTATTCGCAGATACAATCAGAATCTCCAAAGGGATCAAAAATGATCCTGGAGCTATCTGATATGTTACGGTACATTCTTGCTGAAGGAAATAAAATCAACGTTCCCCTTTTAAAAGAATTAGAAATGATCCAGGATTATATTAATCTTGAAAAGGTGAGATACGGAAATAAATTGGAAGTACATTTATCGCTGCCGGAAGAGACTGGTAATTTGCAAATTGCACCATTGTTACTTCTCCCTTTTGTAGAAAATTGCTTTAAACATGGTACTAACAAATTTCTTAGTAATCCATGGATAAATTTAAAGATCGAGATAAAAGAGAATAATTTGTATTTCAAGCTTATAAACGGAAAAGAAGTTAATGCCCCACAAGAATTTCCTAAATCAGGTACAGGTATTCCCAATGTGAAAAAGCGGCTGAACTTATTGTATCCCGGTAAGCATAAGATAAATATCTCTGATGATATAGATGTTTTTGTTGTAAATCTTTGGCTTCAACTTACGGAGGCGGAAGTTGATACATTAACATTGATTCAATCCAGGCCTCCAATTAAATATGGCAAACTCGAATCAAATAACTATTAATTGCCTTATAGTAGATGATGAGCCCTTAGCAAGGGATGTCATCAGAAGGTATGTTGAAAAAGTTCCCATACTACATCTCGTAGGTGAGTGTGGAAATGCAATTGATGCATTAATGTTATTGCAGAATCAAGCTGTTGATCTTATCTTTTTAGATATACAAATGCCTCAATTAACAGGTACCGAATTCGCCAAGGCGCTCAGAAATGCTCCTAAAATAATTTTCACTACTGCTTTTAAAGAATACGCACTAGATGGTTTTGAATTGAACGCAATTGATTATTTATTAAAGCCAATCCGTTTTGAACGTTTTCTACGGGCTATTACCAAAGCATATCCACAAACATCAGTTGATATAAATATCCCACAACCTGAAATAACAAACAAAAAAAATAACTCAGGGTTTATTTATTTAAAGGCAGATAGGAAAATGATAAAGGTTATGCTGGATGATATTTTATATATAGAAAGTGCAAGGGATTATCTTAAAATATTTACTTATGATAATTTTATTATAACACGGCAAACAATTTCATCTATTGAAAATATGCTTTCTGAAGATGAGTTCATTCGCATACATCGTTCATTTATTGTCTCATTAAAAAAAATAAATTCATTTACACATGAAACAGTTGAAATAGGAAAGAAAGAACTTCCTATTGGTAAATTTTATTTGAATAGTTTTCTTAAGCTACAGAAATAATATAATATTAAATACCAAAACATCAGGTTATGAAAAAATTAATTTTTATCATTTTGTTTATATCTTCTATTAATGTACTTTTCAGCCAATCCATTAAACTTAGGGGGCAGGTAACAGATCTGATAACAAATGAACATTTAGCTGACGCAAGCATTATTAATAAACAAACTAATAAAACTTATACATCAGATAAGGATGGTTATTTTATAATAACTGATGCTAAATCTGGGGTATTGAATATCATTATTTCCTTTGCAGGATATGAAACAACCGAGATATTTATAAATGATGAAAATCGAGAAAAATTTATTCAGGTTAAGCTTTCGGCAACATATAAGGCCGGTGAGGAAATTGTAATTTCTGCAACTAAACGTCCTGAAAAGATCACATCTGCACCGGCATCTATCCAGGTGATTGGGCAAAAGCAATTACAACAATTCTCCGGATCAAATGTTGGTGAATTGTTTGCCTACGTTCAGGGTATTGAATTTGTACGTACAGGTGTTGATGGCATTTCGTTTAATGCCCGGGGGCTTAATAATGCTTTCAACAATAAAATGTTTCAAATAGTAGATGGTCGTAATAGTATGAATCCACTGAGTGGTAGTTTAATGATGGGAAATAATTCCTCAGTAAATAAGGATGATATAGAACGGATAGAAATTTTGATAGGACCGCAAACGGCATTGTATGGCCCCAATGTTCATAATGCATTAATCAATTATATTACTAAAGATCCCAGAAAATACCAGGGTACTACTTTATCAATAAGTGCAGGAAATCAATACCAGTTTAGTGGCCGCTTACGCCAGGCTGCAAAAATAAATAAACGTTGGGCATACAAACTTACGGGTGAATATGCTGTAGGGAGAGAATTTGAATTTTATGACAGCGTGTATGCAGGCGGTGGAATTTTTGGGCCGGTAGTAGCTATACCAGAACGTATCGATTTCAATTTCCGTCATATTCGTGGTGAGGCTCATGTTTATTATAGTGTAACACCAAAGGCTGATATTATTTTATCTACCGGAGGAAGTAATAATAACAACATCAATACTCAAACAGTAGGGCATAATCAATTTGTTGGTGTAACAAACAGTTTTATACAACTGCGTTATAATTCACCACGTTTTTTTGCAACAGTTTATAATGCATGGGCAGACTTTGGTAAATCTTATAGCGTTCTTGGGTATACCAGAGATTTTTGGAATCGCACTCATAGTACAGCATTAATAGGACCTAATGCAAGACTTTCACCTGAGGATGCAGAAATTTTTGCAATGCGGCCAGGTAACAGTTTTAAAGAAACTCCCCAGCGCATTAATGCAGAGGCTCAGTACAATTACAATTTTGTAAAACAGAAATTAATTATTGTAGGCGGATTATCTTATCAGAAAGACAAGCCCCGGGGATATGGAATTAATTTGGTCGACAGTTTTCAAAGAATATTTGTATCGCAATACGGAGCCGTTCTACAATTAGAAAAAACACTGCTATGGGACATACAATTTTATGGCGCAACAAGGCTTGATAATCACAGCAATTTTGGCAATTTTTTTTCCCCAAAGGTTGGCCTGGTGAGGGCAATAGCACAAGGAAAATTTAGGGTAACGTGGGGACGTGCTTATTCTATGCCAAGTGTGTTGTTTCAGTATGCAAGAACCGGGGGGCTGTTTTTTGGGAATGGAGAAGGAATAAGATATATACCAAATGGTGCAAAGTTCAGTGATCCGGGATCTTTAAAAATTACGCAACCATTAGTACCTGAAAAAATCAGCACCTGGGAAATAGGATATAAAGGAACTTTTTTTAAAAAATTATATATTGATGTTGCCTATTACAATGGAAACAGTAAAAACTTTTTTAGTCCATCAGTTGCAGTTGCAGGAAGGGCTATATCTGTGGGAGAAAATCGTGTAAGTCATAATCCCCTTTTTGCAGGGATGCCGGTAAATGACACATTGAGAAATGCAAATTTCATTACGGTGTTCAATTTTGGAAAAGTAAAAGTGTATGGGATAGATGCCGGGTTAAGTTATGATTTCAATAAAATTATCAACCTTGCTCTCCGGTATTCATGGATGGGTTCTGATATTACAAAAGGCGATATCAGCAATGATGCAAATAAAGATGGCCAGGTGCTGGCTGATGAAAAAAGCCTGAATTCACCTGAAAACCGTGGCGTAGTAATTTTAAGTTTTCAAAACTTATTAAAGCGGAAAGGTTTTGCAAGCATTTCGGCCCGTTACGTACAGGAATATGATTTTTATAGCGGAAACCAAATAAGCACAAAAGATGGAGCAGGCATAAGAGGTGTTGTACAAGGTTTAAATGGTACCCCACGGTATGTTAAAAACTATAATTGGGGGCCACTTGGCGGTTTTACAACTGTTGATTTGAGAGCAGGGTACAAATTAAATTCAAATGTTGATGTGGCATTAGGAATTACAAACCTTTTCAATACTGAGCAAAGAGAATTTGCAGGATCACCATTAATAAAGAGACTATTTTCTGTTGAAGTGAAATTGAATGTCCCTGATATGGCAAATAAATAACAGGAGCTATCTGTAAATTTTAGATCAACCTTTATTTGGCGTAGCTCTTAATATATTTTACCCAGGTATTTATAAAGTAAGCATTTCTTGCATTGGTTGTTTTAGAATCACTTACATGCATAAAAATTTTTATACCATCGCAGTCAGTAGAAATTACAACATCAAGCCTTTCTTCTTTTAATAATGAAACCTTTAAGCCAACAAATCGTGTTTTTCCAATATTATAATCGAAAGCTAGAGGTTTGAGCTTCTTTGTGTCTGTGAGAAATTCTGCAATTTTTTCTAACTCAAAAATGAACCTACGCACCTGCGTATTTTCAACCGGAAATAAATTTTTGTGGCTATGTTCAAGAGTAACTGCATTGGTATAGGATAATGGAGTAGATATGCGTTTGTCAATAAGCACATACTTTTGAGAATAACCAATCCCCGAAATCAATAATAAAAAAACAGGTAAAAAAAGTTTCATAGTTTTTATAGTCTGTAAAATCATGAATTTTAGTTGTATTCCCCAAATACGACTCTCAAAATATTTGATATCTCTCCAAGGGTACAATGGTTTTCTACTCCATTTATTACTGCTGGCATAAGATTGTCCCCATTAATGGCTTTATCTTTTATAACCTGCAGGCATAAAGCCACCTGAGCAGTATCTCTTTTTTCTTTTAATAAATCCAATTTATCAATCTGCAATTGCCTTATACTGTCATCAATTTTAAAGGAAGGTGGTAAAATATTTTGATCGTTTTTAAATTTATTCACACCTACAATTATCTTTTCTCCCGATTCAATTTTTTGCTGGTACTCGTAGGCACTTTTTGCTATTTCATTCTGGATAAATCCCTGTTCAATTGCGGCAACGCTGCCTCCCATTAGATCAATTTTTTCAATTAATTCCCATGCTGCCGCTTCCACTTCATTCGTTAGGGATTCTACAAAATAACTTCCGCCCAATGGGTCTGCAGTATCTGCAATTCCACTTTCAAATGCGGCAATTTGTTGTGTACGCAAGGCAATGCCTGCCGCTGATTCTGTTGGCAGATTTAATGCTTCATCATATCCATTGGTATGTAAACTTTGTGTGCCTCCTAAAATTGCAGCTAAAGCCTGGATGGTTACCCTGCTGATGTTGTTCATGGGTTGCTGAGACGTTAACGTGCTACCGCCGGTTTGCGTATGAAAGCGGAGCATCATTGCCTTTTCATCTGTTGCGCCGGCTTCCTGCATAATCTTTGCCCACATTCTTCTGGCGGCTCTAAATTTTGCTACCTCTTCAAATAAATTATTATGTGCATTAAAAAAGAAGGAGAGGCGTTTGCCAAATACATTAATGTTCAAACCTTTGTCAATAGCAGCGTTAACATATGCTTTGCCGTTACTCAGCGTGAAAGCTATTTCCTGCACAGCGGTACTGCCTGCCTCCCGAATATGATATCCTGAAATAGAAATAGTATTCCATTTTGGGAGTTCCTTACTGCACCATTCAAAAACATCGGTGATAATTCGCATAGAAGCTTTAGGAGGATAGATATATGTTCCCCTTGCTGCATATTCTTTTAAAATATCATTTTGAATAGTGCCTGTTAATTTAGAAAGATCAGCGTTTTGTTTTTTTGCTAAAGCAACATAAAAGGCAAGCAAAATAAATCCAGTAGCATTGATGGTCATAGAAGTAGAGATATCCTGTAGCGCAATATCTTTAAAAAGATTTTCCATGTCTTCAATAGAATCAATGGCTACACCAACTTTACCAACTTCTCCTTCTGCCAATTCATGATCACTGTCATAACCAATTTGTGTAGGCAGGTCAAATGCAACACTTAAACCAGAAACCCCCTGCGATAATAAATAATGATATCTCTTATTACTTTCTTCAGCTGTACTAAATCCTGCATACTGTCGCATCGTCCATAATTTACCCCGATACATATCCTGTTGTATTCCTCTGGTAAATGGAAACTTTCCTGCCTCCCCTAAATCCCCTCCCATAGAGGGGACTTTCGAAGCATCATTCTGTATATAGATCGTTTTTATTTCAATCCCTGAATCTGTATATTTTTTATTAGTCTCCTTCATTTAATGGTTTATATGTCTTCCCTTCGGGGTCCCCATAGCTATCGGGGATGGAGGGGCTTTTTACATTATTTTCTTCGCTTCAAAATTCAGGGCTTCTAAAACTATCATATGTAATGAGGCTTTTGGATTGCTCATTAAATAATCTATAATTTGTTTATTAAGATCCATTGCCGTTGCCTGAAAAGGCAGGGTAGTGGTTAATTGATTTACTATATATATATTTTGTTCTTTTAGGTTATTTACTGCTCTCCATGCTTCAGGAGAAACATACACCTGTTGGCTGATATTGTATTCATATTCGGTTTTAATAGCTTCTACTAATGATGCCTGCATTTGCTTTGCACTAACACCGGCATGGGGAATTCTGGAAATCAAGTTTTGCAATCCAATGCGCTCTGCAAGTAATGCCAGCCTTTCATAAGCCTGTAAACGAAGTTTTATAGTTTCTGTGTTAGTGCCTGTTTTTTCTTTTATTGACCCTTTCATGTCAGTAAATTCTGTTATCAACCATACCATCGCAAGTGTGATTACTCCAAGCAGTACAACAGCTATTGTCTCAAATGTGGACATATCTTAATTTTCTGTAAAAATAATCATTCCCTATTCAAACATTTGTAATTTTGCCTTGTAATACATCTAAAATGGAAACAGGAACAATAGCACCGGTATCGTTCACATCGAGTGCAATTACTGAAATAAAAAACCTAATGAATAAAGAAGGTTTTGATGCTTCACAATATCTTCGGGTAGGGGTAAAGGGTGGTGGCTGCTCCGGAATGACGTACGTTTTAGGATTCGAACAAAAAGAGGAAAAAGATGAAATTTTTGAAATTAATGGAATTAACTGCATCATCAATCCTTCGCACGGAATTTATTTAAGTGGTATGGAAATACAATGGGAAGGTGGATTAAACTCCAGAGGTTTTACTTTTAAAAATCCAAATGCCAGTACTACTTGTGGCTGTGGAACCAGCTTTGCAGTTTAGATTCTGAGCTACTTTATCAGATTGAAAATCAATTTTCCTCAGCAATTTAATTATCAATGTAATGTGAGTAATTTGAAAATTTCTCATTTTTAGATTATCTTAGTTCCGGTACTATCAGTAAATCTAATTTTTATAAATTTTGGTGTAGACTTTATTACTTTTCGCTCTATGCCTGCATGCAGTATTGAAATAATCCCTGATGTGTATCTGGTTTTATGTAAAAAGAAAAACCCGTGAAAATCAACGGGTTCAAATTTAAAATTGTGATATTAAGCTTTTGCGGTAACTTTTTTAACAGCTTTATTGGCATTTTCTGTGGCTAAATCTACAGAACCTAATGGCCTATCCTTTGCAAATTCAATTAGAATAGGAGCACCAACAAAGATGGAAGAATAGGTACCTGTAATTACACCTATAAGCATTGCAAAGGCAAACCCTCTTGTAACTTCACCGCCAAAAATAAACAGGATCAATAATGTGATGAACACAGTTAAAGATGTCATTATAGTACGGCTCAACGTATCATTGATTGCACTATTGATTATTGTCTTTTTATCAGCACCTTTCATAGTTCTGCTGTATTCCCTTATCCTGTCAAATACAATAACGGTATCATTCATTGAGAAACCAATTACAGTTAATATCGCAGCAATAAAATGCTGATCAATTTCCAATGGGAAAGGTACTATCTCTCTACAGAAAGAAAATACAGCCAACGTTACCAATACGTCATGTAGCAGTGCGACAATGGTACCTACTGTATATCTCCAGTCACGGAATCTTATTAATATATAAAGAATGATAGAAAGGATAGCAAAGATGGTGGCTTTTACTGCACCCTTTTTAAGATCATCTGAAATGGTAGGTTGCACAACCTGTGAACCCTGGTTATGATTTTTTACAAAACCTGCATAGGTAGTACCTGCAGGTAAATGATTTTTTAAACCCTGGTATAAACGAGTTTGAACAATGCTATCAGCATTTTCAACACCTTTCATAAACGAAGTTGTGATGTTTAAATGCCTGCTATCACCAACCGTTTTAATAACAGGATTCTCCCCCCCGAATTCATTTCTTAAACTATTTGCAACATCTTCCTGCTTAACCGCTTTATCAAAAGCTATGGTATAACTTCTACCACCTTTAAATTCCACACCCTGGTCAAAACCATTAAAAAATGATGCAATACCAAGTAGCAATACAACTACAGAAATAGAATATGCTACTTTTCTGTATTCGATAAATTTGTATTTAGCATGTTTAAATACACGCCTTGATATCCCGGTAAAATATTCAAAATGCCTTTGCTTATTTGTGAAAACATCCGTTACTAATCTTGATAATAATATTCCGCAGAATAAGGAAAGTGCAAGTCCTAACATTGTAGTTGTTGCAAAACCTCTCACCGGTCCAAGACCAAAATAATAAAGTATTGCAGCAGTTATAAATGTTGTTACATGGGCATCAATTACAGGTGCAAGCGATCTTCTATAACCATCGTTTACAGCCTGCAGATAAGTTTTGCCACGGGTAAGTTCATCCTTGATCCTTTCAAAAATAATTACATTGGTATCTACTGCCATGCCGATAGTTAAAACCAATGCGGCGATACCTGCAGCGGTTAAAGTTGCACCTAAAGCACTAAGTACACCAATTGTAAATAATAAGTTTAGTATCAATGCAATATTTGCTATCCAACCTGCTGTGTTATAATACACTAACATTAAAATGAATATAACAACAAAGGAAATTGTAAATGCAAGGGCACCACCTCTTAAAGCTTCCTGGCCAAGTGTTGGTCCTACAACCTGGTCCTGTACAATTTTTGCCGGCGCATCCAGCTTACCTGATTTTAATATATTAGCAAGATCCTGGGCTTCTTCTACACTAAAGCTTCCGCTTATTTCAGAACTACCGCCTTCAATTGGGCCGTTTACATTAGGGGCTGAATAAACAACATCATCCAGCACAATCGCAATTGGTTTATCAACATTATCGGCAGTTAGTTTAGCCCATGTTCTGCTGCCGGAAGGTGTCATCTGCATTTTCACCGATGGCCTGCTTCTTTCATCATATTGCTGGCTGGCTTCTTCCACACCTTCACCTTCCAGCTTGGCTTTTTCACTGCCGGAGATTGTCTTTATTGCATACAGTGAAACAAATTTTCTGTTGCTCTTTTCATCCTTTTCTTCAATGCCATATAAAAATTTAAGGTTGGCAGGAAAATTATTTTTTACAACTTCGAGATTTAAATATTGATTTGCCTTTGCAGTATCTTTTAATTCAAGTGATGCAATAGCAGAAGAAAACACTTGTTTACCATCCTTTCCTTGCTGTGGGCCAATGAAACGGACAGTATTTATTAGTGGCTTATCATTTTTAGATAATAAACTTTTAGAAGTATCTTTTACAATATTTGAAGTATCAGAAAAATTACTCGTAGTATCAGGAGCCACTCCATTTAAATAATTCTGCAAAGCCTTGTCTGCCTCTTCAATATTTCTACCTATTTCCCCAATATTATAAACTTCCCAAAATTGTAAATTAGCAGAGGACTGTAATAACTTTCTAACTCTTTCAGGATCCTGAACACCCGCTAGCTCAACTGTAATAATCCCTTTATTTTCATCAAGATTGATATTGGGCTGGGCAACACCAAATTTATCAATACGTTTTAGTAAGATCTTATAAGTTTGATTTATAGCGCCTTTTGCAATGGTTCTTATTTCACCTACAACTTTATCGTCACTGTCACTAACCTTAATATTTTTTCCTGCGCCTGCAAATATTGATGCAAGGTTTGCAGATGGGTTTTGCTTTTTAAATGCATCCCTGAACAAAGTGATATAATCCGCATCACTATCCTTCTTCAAGCGTTTGGCTTCATTTAATGCACTTATCAATTGCGGATCTTTAGGATTATTGCTCAAAGATTTTATTAACCCCTCAAGACTAACATCCATAGTAACACTCATTCCACCCTGAAGATCAAGCCCAAGGTTTAACTCATTTTCCTTTGATTTTTGATAGGTTGTACCTAAAACAGGGTAAATTTTCGTATCCTTTGTGCTGTCAAGCAATCTTAAAAATCTTGCTCTGACCAGGTCATCTTTTTCATCTCCTTTAATTACAGGATAAGCAGACTTAACCTGCTTTTCAGCCTTAGCCTTCATCACCTTTTCGTGGCTGTTAACAACCCAAGTAAAAGATAGCTGGTATAGGGAAATAATTATTAAAGCGGTAGCAAAAAACCAAACCAAACCTTTAAGTCTCATGTATTAAATTTTAGAAGTGCGCAAAGATAAGGTTTTGGTAGTGAAAGTAGATAGCCATTTATGAAGTTCAGAATTCAATTTTAATTTTTTAATTTACTTTTCGCCTGCTCTTTTATATACTTTTGAACATATGAAATTTAAATGTATAATAAAGCTGGCCTTACTAATTTTAGTTATCGTTATTTCTTGTAACCCTGTAAAAAAAATGCAAACAGAAAAAATGGACAAGGAAGTGCCAAAGCCACCAACAATTGTATTAGCCGACGGCACGAAAACCGATCCTTTTTTGACTGATCTTTTAAAACAATATCCCCAATATTTTGATAGTATTCTTGCTAATAGAAAAGAATGGAACGTACAGGTAATTTATACCCAGGTTGACCGCGGTTTAAACAATTTGCCAAAGCTTACTAATTATTATTTCAATGTAAATGCTGCAAAATATTTTTATCCCGCTTCCACAGTTAAACTACCAACCGCCGTGCTTGCATTACAACGGCTAAATGAATTGAAAGCAACCGGTATTACCAGGAATACTACAATGATAACCGGCAGTGCATACAGTGGGCAGACGGCTGTGTTTAATGACCCCACTGCATTTGATGGCAGGCCAACAATCGCAAACTATATAAAGAAGATTTTTTTGGTTAGTGATAACGATGCACAAAACCGTTTGTATGAGTTTTTGGGGGACTATCTAAATGATCAATTGCATAAAAAAGGCTATGGAGAAGCACAAATTTTACATCGTTTACAAATTGCTTTAAGTGAAGATGAGAACAGGCATACAAACCCTATTAAATTTTTAGATGCAAACAATAAGATTTTATATCAACAGCAACCAGCCTTAAATAAAACTAAATATGCAGAAAGAAATGAATCATTAGGAAATGCCTACTACAAAGGCGAGCAGCTAATAAACACGCCGATGGATTTTGCAAAAAAGAATAGAATAAGTTTAGAGTCTCTTCATAACATTTTACGGAGTGTAATTTTCCCAAATAGTGTGTTGCCGAACCAGCGTTTCAATCTCTCGCCTGATGATTATAAATTTTTATATCAGTACATGTCTCAGTATCCTCCGGAAACCAATTTCCCACCTTATGATTCTGCAAGTTATCAGGATGGATATGGAAAATTCTTATTGTTTGGTGCACAAAAAGGAAAACTTCCAAAAAATATAAGAATATTTAATAAGATAGGGGATGCGTACGGTCACATGCTGGATATAGCGTATGTGGTAGACTTTGATAAAAAAATCGAGTTTTTTTTATCGGCCGAAATTTATTGTAATAATGATGGTGTTTTGAATGATGATAAATACGATTATGATACAATCGGCTTTCCATTTATGAAAAATTTGGGCAAAGTAATATATGACTATGAAACCAAAAGGAAAAGAGAGTATGCTCCAGATCTTTCTTCATTTAAAATGGTGTATGATAAATCAAACTAAGTCCGTCTGTGCGGGACTGACTATATTTTTAATTTTTTATCACAGAGATTCCCTCAGACAAAAAAACTATTTTTGCGCCGTTAAAATATTTACATGCAACTTTCATCTTTATTATCAAGATTCGCAGAACCTGAAACCCTTAAAATGGCTAAACTCGGCAGAGAGTTAACAGCCAAAGGAATTAATATTATTGGTCTTAGTTTAGGAGAACCGGACTTTGACACCCCAATGCATATTAAAGATGCAGCAAAGAAAGCCATTGATGAAAACTGGAGTCACTATCCCCCTGTGGCCGGCTATCTCGATGTAAGAGAAGCGATATGTAATAAATTAAAACGAGATAACAATCTTGACTATACACCCGAGCAGATTGTAATAGGCACAGGCGCCAAGCAAAATATTGCCAATACAGTTTTAAGTATTGTTGATGAAGAAGACGAAGTTATTATACCTACTCCCTACTGGGTTAGTTATTCAGCCATTGCAGGGTTGGCAAAAGGGAAAGTAAAATTCATAAACACCAAATCAGAAAATGGCTATAAGATCACCCCTGAAGAATTAGAATCAGCAATCACTTACAAAACAAAGCTTTTTATATTCTCATCTCCTTGTAACCCTACAGGGGTTGTATACACGAAGGAAGAATTAAGAAAGCTGGCAAATGTATTTGAAAAATTTCCCAGGATATTTATTATCAGCGATGAGATTTACGAATATATAAATTTTGTTGGCAAGCATGAAAGCATTGCTCAATTTGAATCACTAAAAAACAGGATTATTATAATCAATGGTTTAAGCAAGGGTTTTGCAATGACGGGCTGGAGACTTGGTTATAGTGCTTCGGCACCCGAAATTGCTAAGGCTTGTGATAAAGTTCAAGGACAATTTACAAGTGGAGCTAATGCAGTAACGCAAAGAGCCGCAATAACTGCCTTAAGTTCTTCTTTAGAACCTACCAATGAAATGGTAAAACAATTTAAAATAAGAAAACAAAAAGTAATGGAATTATTGAAAGATATTCCTTTAATAAGCTGCATTGAGCCCGATGGAGCATTTTATGTATTTCCGGAAGTTGATAAATACTTTGGTAAAAAATTTAATGGAGAAATTATTAAAGATGCAGATGATTTGTGTATGTATCTTTTAAATGAAGCTCATGTTTCTACTGTAACAGGCTCAGCATTTGGTGAACCAAAATGCATACGTATTTCTTTTGCCAACAGCATGGAAAATATTGAAGAAGGATTTAAGAGAATAAAGGATGGCTTGGCGAAGTTGTGTGATTAAAGAATTGGTTGAAGATGCTTTTTATTAATATTATTTCATATTCAGAAATTTCTGATGCAATGCCAACACCTGAGGAATAAGAATTTGTTGCTCATCATTCACAATTATATAATCACACAATTCAAGTTTATCCTCTTCATTCATTTGCTGATTTATTCTAGCCATCGCTTCTTCAATAGTTATTGTATCTCTAAACATAGCTCTTTGTAAACGCATCTCTAACGGCGCCTTTACACCAATTACATAATCAAGAGACTTATTTGATCCGCTTTCAAATATTAAAGCAGCTTCTTTTAAAGCATAAAAAGATTTTTGGTTATTCATCCATTCAGCGGCATCAATTAAAGTGGCCGGGTGAACAATGGAATTTAAAATAGCAAGTTTCCCTTTGTCCTTAAAAACAATATCTGAAACATATTTAGTATTGAGTTTTCGTTTTGTGTAAGCTGCCTGCCCAAACGCATTTTGTATAGATGACTTTATCTCATCATCTTCATTCATCAATCTTTTTGAAGCCGTATCCGCATAATACACAGGAATACCAAGCACTTCAAAAATATGTGCCACAGTACTTTTACCACTGCCGAGCCCACCTGTTATACCGATTCTTAACATATGTGTAAGAGGTACGAAGTACGATGTAAGAAAGTGAAAAATTAATCGATGTAATTAACCTAAACAATTCAGCCTTTATAACATCGGAACGTAACAATGTAGACGTAAATACAATAATTATTTCTTTACTTCTACAACTGGCTTATTAATATTTGCCGTCCACTCCATACTTACTGCGGCCTTTTCAATTTTTAGGTAGCTGCCCGGGTTTATTTCCAGTTGCATAGTACCATCTTCATTTACTTTGTTTACCGTACCATGTATGCCCGCTATGGTAACCACTTTATCGCCTTTTTGAAGATTTTGAAGAAAGTTCTTTTGAAGTTTTGCTTTTTTGGCTTGGGGACGAATCATAAACATCCAGAATACAAGAATCATTAACCCTAAAAATATAAATTGAAAACCTCCACCACCTTTATCGCCTTGCCCCATCATTAAAAAAACCATCGCTAAATTCATCGTTTATTTTTTATTTTATTTGAAATTATTTTTTTGTTGCAAGTACTTCTCCCCGTAACTGCAACACGGGAAAAGCAGGGTGTGCATTTGATGTAACGTTGACTTCTTTATGTGTATTTCCTACACGGCCCTGGCTGTTAAAAGCTACTTTTATAAACCCTGTTTCGCCTGGCTTTATTGGTGCTTCTGGTTTTTCGGGTACAGTGCATCCACAACTGGCAGAGGCATTGGTAACAATCAATGCATTGGTACCGGTGTTTTTAAACCTAAAACTAAACTCTACTTTTTCACCGTCAGTAATTTTGCCAAAATTAAAAACCGAATCAATCATTTCAACACTGGTTGAATCTTTAATAACCTGGGTATTATCTGCAGCTAACACATCTGCTTTTGTTTCATTCTTCCTTATGTCGCATGAAAATAAAAAACATGAGAAAAGAAGGGTTGTAAAAAATTTGCTCATTAAATAAAATATTTTGCCAAAGGTATTTATAATGTGCTGTTTCTGAAATTCTTCTTTTGAATTTTATTTTCTGATAAAAGCTCTTTGTGAATATTATCAAGAATACCGTTTACAAAATGCCCGCTTTGAGGCGTGCTGTATTCTTTAGCCAGATCAATATATTCGTTAATAGTTACTTTTGGAGGAATTGTTTCAAAATACAAAAGCTCGCATACACCCATTTGCATTAAAATCATATCCAAAGCTGCGATTCTTTCCGCATCCCAATTTTTAAGCTTGGGTTTGATAACTTCCAGGCAATATGCTTTTTTGTCTAATACACTATTTAAAAGGTCTTTTGCAAAATCCCATTTTTCTTTTGTGAGCATTTCGCCAAAATTGAATGCAGCCGGCTTTTGAAAAAAATTGTCCATAAGCGTAACCATCATATCTGCATCATCGTCCCAATGAATAAAATGCTCCTCAATATGATTTATAAAATCTTCATCAGGTAGCATAAGGGTGCTGAATATGAATTCCAGTATTTTTTTTTCGGATTTTTTATCTCTGTCCTGTATGGATACATATGTTTTGTATTCTTCAGATTCAGCCAGATATTGGTATGTCTTTTTTATTATTTCATTATCCCGGGTATTAACAGTTTTATATTCAGTAACGGCTTTCTTAAAAGTATCATCTGAAAGTACATTCCATACCAATTCATTACCTGCTATTTTTGTATTAATATTTAGGTCCCCATGTGTAGGAAGATGTTTATGCGCTTTTTGTGCAGCATCAACTTCAGCATAACGGGCAACCTCTGTGATGAAATAAACCAGGTATGTAAATAACTGCCTGGAATGCTCCAGGTTGCTTTGCAAAATCTTAATTGGTTCCCCCGGTTTAGTTTCGTTGTCCATTATTTCAATAGAATAAAGGGTCTGCATAACTTTTACCCTGATATTTCTTCTGCTAATCATACTTTCGGAGGCTTAAAATTGGGCGGCTAAGATATGTAACTTGCTAAACAAAATGTTTTATCTTTAGAAGCAAAAT
>JBBJOK010000020.1:0-3372 GCA_037721545.1 Chitinophagaceae bacterium | reverse complement strand
CAGGGTTATCAAACTGTCATCTAATCTGAATATACCTGTTTGGTATAAAAATTCGTGTACATTTGCAACCCAATAAAAAAATTAAAAATAATATTATGGCTAAAGAAAATTTTGAACTCTTTGATGACAGGGTTCTTGTAAAACCTAATGAAGCTGAAGAAAAAACTGCCGGTGGTATCATTATCCCCGATACTGCTAAAGAAAAACCACAAAAAGGTACGGTAATAGCTGTTGGTAAAGGAAGATTTGCTGAGCAAACCGGAAATCTTATTCCACTACAAATAAAAGCCGGCGATACTATTATGTATGGCAAATACGGAGGTACTGAAATAAATATAGAAGGCGTAGATTACCTCATTATGAGAGCTACTGATATTTTAATGAAAATCAACTAATTATTTAAAAAATTAATCTAAACAATATGTCTAAACAAATTTTCTTTGACATTGATGCCCGTAATAAAATGAAGAAGGGTGTTGATACATTGGCTAATGCAGTAAAAGTTACCCTTGGGCCAAAAGGCCGTAATGTGGTTATTGAGAAAAAATTTGGAGCACCAGGTGTTACCAAAGATGGTGTTACAGTTGCCAAGGAAATTGAATTGGAAGATCCAATTGAAAATATCGGCGCTCAAATGGTAAAAGAAGTTGCTTCTAAAACTGCAGATATTGCAGGTGATGGTACAACTACTGCAACTGTTCTTGCCCAGTCTATTATCAGCGAAGGTTTAAAAAATGTTGCCGCAGGTGCCAATCCTATGGATCTTAAGCGTGGTATTGATAAAGCAGTTATCGCAGTTGTGGAGCATTTAAAAAAACAATCTCAAACTGTTGGTGATAACAATGACAAAATCGAGCAGGTTGCTTCTATTTCTGCTAACAATGATTCCACAATTGGTAAACTGATTGCTGAAGCAATGACAAAAGTTGGAAAAGAAGGCGTTATTACTGTTGAAGAAGCTAAAGGTACAGATACAACTGTTGAAGTTGTAGAAGGAATGCAATTTGACAGAGGTTATATCTCTCCATATTTCGTTACAAATAGCGAAAAAATGGAAGTTGAGTTACAAAATCCTTACATACTTATTTATGAGAAGAAGATATCATCAATGAAAGATATCCTTCATATTCTTGAGAAAGTTGCTCAAAGCAGCAGGCCTTTATTAATTATTGCGGAGGACCTTGACGGTGAAGCTTTAGCTACATTGGTTGTTAACAAGTTACGTGGTACTTTAAAAGTTGCTGCAGTAAAGGCTCCCGGGTTTGGTGATAGAAGAAAAGAAATGTTGCAGGATATCGCTGTACTTACTAAAGGCATAGTTATTAGTGAGGAACAAGGGTATAAATTAGAGAATGCTGATCTTACATATTTAGGAGAAGCTTCTTCAGTAACAATTGATAAGGATAATACAACAGTTGTTGGTGGTAAAGGTGAAAAAGATGATATTACTGCAAGAGTAAACCAAATTAAATCTCAGATCGAATCAACTACATCTGATTATGATAAAGAGAAATTACAGGAGCGTTTAGCAAAATTAAGCGGTGGTGTTGCGGTATTATATGTTGGTGCTGCTACTGAAGTAGAAATGAAAGAAAAGAAAGACAGGGTTGATGATGCACTCCATGCAACAAGGGCAGCTGTTGAAGAAGGAATAGTGCCAGGTGGCGGTATTGCTTACATACGGGCAATTGAAAGCCTTGACAATCTTAAAGGCGTAAATGATGATGAAACAACAGGTGTACAAATCATCAGAAGAGCTGTTGAAGAACCGCTTCGTCAAATTGTTGTTAACAGTGGTATTGAAGGTAGCATTGTTGTTCAAAAGATAAAAGAAGGTAAAGATGATTTCGGTTTTAATGCACGTACTGAGGTTTATGAAAATTTATTCGCAGCTGGTGTAATTGATCCAACTAAAGTAGCGAGAATCGCTCTTGAAAACGCGGCATCAATTGCAGGTATGTTATTAACTACAGAATGTGTTATTTCTGATAAGCCAAAAAAAGATGATGGCCATAGCCACGCTCCAATGGGCGGTGGTGGAATGGGTGATATGGGATATTAATTATGCCAATGATACAAATAAAAAGCCCTCTCTAACAGAGGGTTTTTTATTTTACAACTCTTAAATTTTTTTAAATATTTTTTAAAATGAGGAACAAATTATAAGCTCCAGGTTATTTCACTTCAACACGTCCTTCACCCATGTAGTAAAATTTATTCAGGGAGTCCTTTATACGGGTTGTATCTGAAAGGGGTAGGGTAAATGGTTCCGCTAGTTTGTACGTTATAGAATCATTTGTGTACATAATAATTTTATGTCCAAAGCCGGTGTATTTATTGCGAATGTTATTAGCCTCCTCTTTGTTACTTGTTTCTTTGAACATGATCACAAATGTATAGTTCTCATTAGTAGATGGTGGTATTACCCTTTCATCATTTGTAACCGGTACCGGATTGGCATTGGTTTGTGGTTGCTGCGTATTTATCGGAGGATTCGCTTCATTTCTGTTCAGAAAATAATATACGGCCCATGCTAATAATCCCAATACTAAAATAATTGCAATTGTAATTATGGTTTTTGTTCTGTCTTTGTTTACTTCTGAATCGTAATCAGGAAATAGACCTGATTTTTCTTCATTTTCATCTTCCTTTAAAGCCTTTGGGGCTTCTATTCTTGGTGTAATAAATTGTCCGGGAATAAAAACCAATTCACCTGTCTGAGCTTTGTCCAACGTTCCCAATCCTTCTATTGTAAAAGGTTTTCCAATATGTAAAAATTGCATTCCTAATGTTAGAAAAGAGTCTAAATCAGCAGCTGCAAGAGGTTTTATCTTTTTTGTATGCTGTACAATTGCATCGATAAGTTCTGCATCTTCTCCAACTCTGGGGTTATGTATAAATGTTATACCATTTTGAGGTATAACCATAACTTTTTCAGGATCGGCAGGTGAAGAAACTGAGCCCTCTAAAGAAAATGTTCCAATACCCTGCAATGAAATTTTTCTGGTGTTATATAGGTGCTGAACAAGTGCCTGCTCAATTTTCACAATAAAGTATTTTATGGTCGCAAACCTACCCATAATTTGACCAATTATCAAAAAGGATTAAAACGATATAAAAGGATTATGGAAAATCTGCAGAGTCGTATTTTTACAACATGGTTACTGATCAGGAGCAACTTTTTCTTAATTATTGGGACGCAAATAGGGACAAACAAAAGAAGTTATTCTATCGGCTCACCATCGGGTTGCCCCTGGGACTTGTTTTCGCATTTCCAGTTTTATTAAGTGTAATATTTCACGATTGGTATAAAAGAATGATATTTATTTCCTCCTCTCAAATTACTTTAATCCTAATCACTGTTTTAGGCAT
>JBBJOK010000221.1:0-5324 GCA_037721545.1 Chitinophagaceae bacterium | reverse complement strand
GCTCTAAACCAACTGAGCTATGCTCCCTTAAATTTTAGGAGTGCAAATATATGCTCTGAATTCAACTTTAAAAAATTTAAAGTGAATTTATTAGAAATGAGTGCTGGTAAGAGGTTTGAAGAATTGTATAGGTGATTAATTATATCAATTGAATGTCTATTTCAGCCTCAAATCTCGGTAATATCAGGATTAAGTACAAAACTCCAAATAAACTAAAAAGGTCATTTCTGCTTGCAAATTGCTTGCAAATTTTAGTTACTGCATGCTTTAATTCAAAGCATGGAACTCACATTTAAAATGTTTTTTGACAAGACATCGAAAGAAAAACAATTCTGATACTAAAAGGATAAAAAAGATTCTGTTCAAATCGCTGTATGTTCTAGCGTATATTAATTATTTATTAATTCAAATTTATCAAAGGTTACAACTTCATTTGCATTGCCTTTAGCAACAATCCCTACTCTTAAAGATCTATCCCATGGCGGCAAATAACTGCCATCAACCGGTTGTTTATTTAATTGATTAAAATCCTTGCCGTTTATACTGTAATAAAAAGTTATGTCCTTTCCATTTATAACGTCTACTTTAAAAAATAAATCCTTTTTTATTGTTGCTGATACCTTAGCAATTTCAGATAGTTTACCACCTTTTAATTGAACAAGTTTTATTGTTCCATTATCAAAAAGGGCAGTTATTGTATTTTCTTCATCTCCAAAAATTCCTATTCCGGCAGCTGCACTTGTACGCTTGGTTCTAACTTTTGTAACAGCAGTATATTTTCCGCTGGTTGTTTTTATACCTAAAAATGATCCTGACGCAGTAGGAGACCCATTCAACAATAATGCACCACCTTTATGTTGAAAAGATGGTTGGTGAAATACACTCCACTGCCAGTTATTAGCAAGTTTTTTTCCACGAAAATTATCAGTGAATGATGTAAGTGCAACATCATTTTTGATGTTATCTTTCACAAATTCTATCCAGCCATCGCTGGTAAATCTAAACTCCATTAATAAAGCTTCTCTTCCTGTATAAACATTTGTTTGCTTATCATAAGCATGATATAAAAAATAATATTTTCCATCTTTTTCAATAGGAGTTCCATGTCCCGGGCAACGCCATTCATCATCTTGTGTTAATACAGGATTATTTTTATACTTCTCCCACGGACCTAGTAAAGTCTTTGATCTTGCTACACCTGTTTGATAAGTGCATTCACGGCCGCAACAACCTGCTGCCGCATAAAAAGCATAATAATATTCTCCCCGTTTTATCATTGAAACACCTTCCACAAGATTTCCTTCCCAACCCTTATCATTGTGAAATAATTCATTTTTCTGACCTACAAAAGCAGTTCGCTGTTCATTTATTTGTTGTGCCCAAATGGGTGTTGGTTTATTCACGCTATTGCCGTCTTCTTTCCAAATAATATAAAGTTTTCCATTTTCGTCACGCATAGGAAAAGCATCAATAGATCCAACTTCCTGGCACATTAAGGGACCATGATCTGTATAAGGACCTTCAGGTTTATCAGCACTGGCAATGCCTAAACATAAATTACCGCCTTTTTTATGAGCAGCATAATAAATGTATACTTTACCATTTTCGTATGAAATTTCGGGAGCCCAAAAATAAAAATCTGCCCATGCAGGTAATTGATTAAAAACATATCCTTCTGTTTTCCAATTCACAAGATCTTTTGATTTTAAAAGAGGATAAGCAGGAAACCAATTTGAAGTTGTAGCACTTGCCCAATAAGTATCTCCGATTTTTACAACAGAAGGATCAGGATGATCGCCTCTCATTACTAACTGTTGCGCAACACTGTTTGTATAAAAAATTATGGAAGAAAGAAAAACAAAAACATATCTCATTAATGCAATTTTATTTCGAATTCTATGGAGAATATTTACTTAAAGATAATAATGTTACTTCTAATTTATTTATCTACATTTTTATTCCTTTGTTGCGCCGATAATGGCATTGTAAGAAATAGAAATAAATAGAGAAAACAATTTTTAATCATGATGAATTCTCTTTAATAGTTATCAAACAAACAAATATTGAATAAGCCACCTACCTTTCCTTCTTTAATTTTTTTAGCTATGTCCGAGCTACCGGCCTGGCCCGTAGTAATATCGCCTGCCCCGGGCAAATTTAATTGCCCAGCTTTTCTTCCAATGTCATTTTCTTCAACAAAGCATCTACAAATGATTTCATTTGAGAACTTTCGGATTTCACATCCTGTGTTTGAGCATATAGTGGGGTAATAACAATGAAAGCTATCGCTAGCAAAATATTTTTAAACATGTGTTTCAATTTTTTATTTAGCAATTATATTTTTTATTTATCTGTGAACAAAATCTCATTTCAATAAATAAGGTTTTATAGCTTTTTGCCAGATAGCATATCCTTTAGCATTCATGTGTAGTATATCTTCCTTAAAAATATTATCCTTAGGCATCCCATTTTCGTTAAGCATTTTATAATATACATCTACAAATGCCGTTCTTTCATTTTTACTTAAATAATTTTTTATCGTACTGTTGGCTGCTAGCATCTGCGACATCAACTGCTGCCTTGCAGGACTTGGTTTTATCGAAACAAAAGCGATATGAACCTTTGGTAATTTCTTTCTTATGAATTCAAATAATTTTACAAACCTGATAAAAACCACATCAGCTGTAACCGCATCTGAAGCTGCCAAATCATTTTCACCGCAATAAATAACTATCTGCTTAGGGCGATAAGGGATAATAATTTCGTCAGCATATCGTATCACATCAGGTAATGACGAACCTCCAAAACCACGGTTGATAATGTTGTACCCGGGGAAATACTTTTGAACATCTGTCCAATTTGTAAAAGAAGAACTGCCAACGAATAGTATTTGTTTTTTTGCTGGAGGATTAATGCTATCCTTCTTTTTAAAAGCTTGTATGTCTTCCCAAAAAGGAGGATGAGTAATTTGTGCAAACGAACCCGTGGTTATCAGTAAAAAAACCAGTAAGCCTGCTATTTTTAGTTTTTTCATTTATTTAAAGTAAAGTATTCTACCTTTTTCACTTGCATTCGTGTAGACACTACATTTTCATTTATGGATTCAATTGTGAAATAATAGATTTTTTGAGAGTCCATAGTTTTTAATAGAATATTCTTAATTAAGGGTTTTGTTATTAATTATTTTTTGTGAGAAGAAAATAACCAAGGCATTAAATCTTTTTCAGCAAAAGCAGCATCCCAGCTATTGTGGTTTGCATCCGGGTATAAAGTTATTTTTACTTTGGCTCCCTCGTTCTTTAGTGCTTCTCCCATTATTCTACTGTACTCAGAGTCAACAACATCATCTTTTAATCCATGAAATATCCACCAGTTCGGGCGAATTAATTTTTTTGCTGAAGCAGGATTACCCCCGCCACAAATAGGAAATGCAGCAGCAAATAGCTTAGGTTTTCGGCGTACAAGTTCAAAAGTTCCCATCCCTCCCATAGAAAGGCCTCCCACATACATCCTGTGTTTATCTAAAGAATATTTTTTTTGCAGGTTGCTTACCAAACCCAGCAGCATTCGCATGGCCGATGTTGGATTTCCTTCAATAGGGAAGTTAAATATCCTTTTTTTAGATGCTGAATCAAATGCAAAATTTACATTGCTCCAGAAACTATTTTTAAAGCATTGTGGGAAGACTATTATAGCAGGATATTTTTCACGGATGCTATCTCTTAAGAAAAATGAAGCACCATGCACCAATTGTAATTCGTTATCGTTTCCTCTTTCACCTGCGCCATGCAAAAATAAAATAAGCGGATATTTTCTTGAAGCATCAAAGTTTTTAGGTAGTAAAATCCGATAGGGCATGGTATCGCTTTTTTCGGTATACCAAACTTTCTTATAAAGCGATTTATCCTGCGCAGAAATTTTTAAACACAAGCAGCAAACTATAATTATTAAAAACTTTTTTTTCATATTTAAATGTAATAAAGATTGTCCTATTTTATCCATGGGCTTTCAAAGTTTAATTTAGTTAATCCATTTTTTATTTCAGGTGAGCTCATAAATAACTTCCATAGGAAACCGCTACGATGATTCTCCATCATGACTACGATTGGCCCCTGGTAAATTGCCAGATATTTTTTTGGATACCAATTATGTGTTTCGCTAAAGGCATCATAAAAACCATACGGTCCCCAAACCTTGTCTTTCAGAGCAGTATACCATTGCCGCATTGCTTTCATTGAATAATCCGGTGTGTATGGCATTGTCTTTCTTCAAAACGGGAGTTTTGAATAATATATTCAGGATGTATTATTTTAGAGCATTAAAATACTTACTGTTGGAAACCATTATTCTAAACATATTTTAAACAATTATTTTATATAAAAATGGAAATATTTATTTCAGATACTTATGAGGTGATGTCCAGGCAAGCCGCAGATACCTTAATACAACTAATGCAGTCAATCGAATATCCTCTTTTATGCCCTGGTTCAGGCCATAGTCCTATGGGATTATACGATGCGCTGGTAAATAAAAATAATGAACTAGAAGTTGATGTATCGAAATGGTATTTTACCGGGCTTGATGAATGGGTAGGAATGAATGGCACTGATGAAGGAAGTTGCAGATACTCGATAAATAATCAATTGTTTGATCCGCTAAAAATTTCGGATAAGAATATTTGTTTTTTTAATGGTAAGGCAAAGGATCTTGAAACAGAATGTGAAAAAACTGAAAATTTTATTTCCTATCACAATGGTATTCATGTGGCAATTGTTGGCGTAGGACAGAATGGCCATATAGCAATGAATGAACCGGGAACTTCATCAAACATACGTTCACATGTGGCCGAGATCGATCCTGTTACACAACAGGCCGGTCAGAAATATTTTAAAGAGCATAAGCAGATTTCGAAAGGTATAACTTTAGGATTGGCAAACATATTGGAAGCCAAACATGTTATACTTGTGGTAAATGGATCGCACAAAGCAGAAATTGTAAATAGATTAATTAATGAAGAAATTTCTGAGCAATTACCTGCAACATTATTACGGAATCATTCATCATTTAAAATATATCTGGATGCTAAAGCCGCACATCTTTTATAAAACAATTATTATATAATCAGAATTATTTTGTTGCCAGAACTCATGATGATTTTTAATATTATGCATCCCGTAAAGTTTTGAGAGCAAGGTAAACTCCATTTGTCCATCCAAAGCCATCCTGTGAAGGGTATTCTCCGCCTCCCGCTTTTACTTTCACATCCATTACATTATATTTCTCCATCATCTTACCCATGTCTTTGTAAACTTTTTCATTAATTT
>JBBJOK010000220.1:0-5325 GCA_037721545.1 Chitinophagaceae bacterium | reverse complement strand
GGGCGGAGTAATAGCGAAAGGCCGAAACCAATGATGATAATTAATTGCTGTACATAGCCCCAAGTTTTCATCCACAACATCAAAGAAAGGAAAATTTTATCTTTGCAAACGATGAGTAAAAAAGTAAGAGTGCGTTTTGCCCCAAGCCCCACTGGTGGATTGCATTTGGGCGGTGTTAGAACGGTATTATACAACTATCTTTTTGCAAAGCAACATGGCGGGGATTTTATTTTGCGTGTGGAGGATACTGACAGAAGCCGCTATGTTGAGGGGGCAGAAGAATACATTGTAGACTGTTTAAAATGGTGCGGATTAAATCCTGATGAAGGGCCACATATTGGTGGGGACTATGCACCTTACCGGCAAAGTGAGCGGAAAAATTTATACAAAGAATATGCAGAGGAGTTAGTAAAATCCGGTCACGCTTATTATGCATTTGATACACCGGAAGAAATTGAGGCAATGAGAGAAAAACAAAAAGCTGATGGAAAACATACGCTTCATTATGACCACCATGTTAGAGAGCATATGCGCAATTCTATAAATTTAATGCCGGATGAAACACAGCATTTAATAAACGAAGGAACGCCTTATGTTATAAGAATAAAAGTAGAGCCAAACGAAATAATTTGTTTTGAAGATATGATTAGAGGCTCGGTTGAATTTGATACAGAAAATGTTGATGATAAAGTTTTGTTGAAAGCGGATGGAATGCCAACTTATCATTTAGCGGTTGTTGTTGATGACTATTTAATGAAAGTTACACATGCCTTTCGCGGAGAGGAATGGCTGCCCAGTGCGCCGGTACATATTTTACTTTGGAAATATTTAGAATGGGCAGATAACATGCCTAAGTGGGCTCATTTGCCTTTGATATTAAAGCCTGACGGAAATGGGAAATTAAGCAAAAGAGATGGAGACAGGCTTGGTTTTCCGGTGTTTGCCATGAACTGGGCAGACCCAAAAACCGGTGATCTTATAAAAGGCTTTAAAGAACTTGGCTTTTTACCGGAAGCATTTTTAAACCTGCTTGCGGTACTGGGCTGGAACGATGGAACAGAACAGGAAATTTATACTTTGGATGAATTGATAGAAAAGTTTTCAATTGAAAAAGTACATCACTCAGGTGCTAAGTTTGATTATGAAAAAGCAAAATGGTTCAATCATGAATGGATAAAGAGGTTGCCGGTGACGAGTTACCAGTTACAGGTTAGAAAAATATTTGAAGAGAAGGGATTAATAATATCTGACGATGAAAAATTTGTAAAAGTTTTAGAGCTTGTAAAAGACCGATGCACTTTGCTTACAGATTTTTATGAACAAGCCCTTTTCTTTTTTGTTGCTCCTGAAAAAGTTAATGTTGAATCTATCAAACCCAAATGGAATGATGAGAAAAAAGATTTTTTTATAGAATTGATAAAAAAATGGAGTGAGATTAAAGATTGGCAACATAACAATCTTGAAAATATATTTAAAGAAACGGCAGCAACACATCACTTAAAACCAGGTGAGCTGATGTTACCATTACGTATAATGCTGGTAGGCGATAAATTTGGACCGGGCGTTTTTGATATAGCTACGGTTATTGAAAAAGAGGAAAGTGTAAAACGTATTCTGCATACAGTAAGTTTGTTGTAACAACATTTGCATTAAAAAGATCTGTAATAGAAAATACTCCCGTCATTGCGAGGTACGAAGCAATCTTATATTACTGTTGCTTTACTGGGAGATTGCCTCGTCGTTCCTCCTCGCAATGACGATTTTTTATCCTTGCTTTTCCATTAGCGACACAATTTCTTTCCAATCTGAATTATATAATTCTTTGAGATGCTCAAGATCTTTTCTTTCTAATTTAATAATACATGTTGTATTGTCTATTGCATGTTGCGGTGTTCTTATGCCGGGTATAACAGTACTAACAGAATCGAAACTAAGAATAAAACTTAATACCAGTGAGGTTTTGCTGATATTATATTTTTTACAAAGCTCCCAAACATTATCCTCAAGAATTTTATTTGCCTGGCTGATAATTTCTTTTGTAAGCCTGAACTTCCGATGATCATCACCTGCAAATGTTGCGTCTTCACTAAACTTTCCGGTAAGTAAGCCAAACTGCAAAGGCATGCGTGCAATAATGCCATAGTTATTTTTACTTGCAGCTTCCATAATTCCAGCGGCTTTTTGATTGATAAGATTGAACACTAATTGAAACCCGGCACCAGATCTTTTTTCTATTAAATAGTTGGCTTCGGGCTCAGGATAAAAAGTATTTAATGATAATCCCCAGTGCCTTATTTTCCCTTGTTTTTTTAAATGCTCCATAGCTTCAATGCATTTCTCTTTTTCAAAATGCTCCAACCGGGCAGAATGCAATTGATAGTAGTCGATAAAATCTCTTTTTAATCTTCTCAAACTTTTTTCGCAAGCTTCAATTATGTATTCTTTTGAATAATCTAATTGTATTTTATCATCAATAGCACGATGACCAACTTTTGTTGCAATGATGGCTTCTTTATTATTTCTTAATTCTTTTCCGATCAAATTTTCTGAATGGCCAAGTCCATAAAAATCTGCTGTATCAAAAAAATTTATACCCACATCTAAGGCCTTACAAATCGCTGCTACAGAAGTATTATCATCTGCCGGGCCCCACCCGATGGGTGTAGTACCTATAACGGCATTGCCGCCAATTGCCCATGCGCCAAACCCAATTTCACTAACCAACAGATCTGTTATTCCAAATTTTCTATATTTCATAAGTGAGAGTTGTAATGCTTATTTAATCCGCCTATTTTTACAAATCTAATTCATCATTAATGTCTGCAGAAATAAAACGCCCTATTCGTGTATTGGTAGCCAAAGTAGGTTTAGATGGCCACGATAGGGGAGCAAAAATAATTGCTTCTGCTTTGCGTGATGCCGGCATGGAAGTAATTTATACGGGCTTGCGCCAAACGCCTGAAATGGTTGTGAATGCTGCTTTACAGGAAGATGTGGATGCAATCGGCATAAGCATTTTAAGCGGTGCTCATAATACAGTGTTCCCAAAGATTTTAAAATTATTAAGAGAAAAAGAAATGGATGATGTTCTGCTCACGGGGGGTGGAATTATACCGGAGGATGATATGAAAAGTTTGCATGAAATGGGTGTGGGTAAATTATTTCCTCCTGAAACAAGAACTACTGATATTGCAGATTATATAAAAAACTGGGTAAGAGAAAACAGAAGCTTCTAAGAAGGCTATATGTTTTAAGCTTCACGCTATACGCTAAAACAAAAAATATGAGAAATTTTAAGGAATTGCGTATCTGGCAAAAAGGAATTGAAATTGCTGTAAAAACTTTTCAGCTGACAGACACCTTTCCTAAAGAAGATAAATATGGTATATGCCAGCAAATGACCAGGTCAGGTGTTTCTATTCTTTCTAATATTGCAGAAGGAAGTAGTCGTAGAAGCGAAAAGGATTATGCAAGATTTATAGAAATATCTTTAGGCTCCTCATTTGAATTAGAAACACAACTAATTATTTCTGAAAAACTGTCTAAAGGAGATCAAACACTTTTACAAAACTTAAAAGTAGATATAACCGATCAACAAAAATTGTTAACCGGCTTCCAACAAAAACTTAATCCTTAACATGCTTACAGCGTATAGCTTATAGCGTAAAGCTTTTTTTATGCACAACACGCTTTCAACCAATTTAGAAAACGGGATCTTTACCATTACCATCAATCGCCCTGATAAAATGAATGCATTAAATCAGGATGTAATGAGTGATTTGAATAATGCAATGGATGAAGTTTATAAAAACCCGGAAATAAAATCAGTGATCGTAACAGGATCAGGAAATAAAGCCTTTGTTGCCGGGGCTGATATATCAGAATTTTCTGGTTTATCACAACAACAGGGGATGGCCCTTGCAAAAAAGGGGCAGGATATTTTTTTTAAAATTGAGAATAGCCCCAAGCCTGTGATAGCTGCCGTTAATGGTTTTGCCTTGGGTGCCGGATGTGAACTGGCAATGGCTTGCCATATGAGAGTAGCAAGTGAAAATGCAAAATTTGGACAGCCTGAAGTAAACCTGGGATTGATACCCGGCTATGGTGGTACGCAACGATTGACCCTACTTGTTGGCAAAGGCAAGGCATTGGAATTATTACTCACCGGCAATATGATGGATGCGCCGGCCGCATTACAACTTGGCCTGGTAAATTATGTAGTTACACAAGATGAACTTTTAAATAAGGCAAAAGAAATTTTGATAACTATAAATTCTAAAGCACCGGTTGCAGTTGCAAAATGTATCAATGCCGCAAACCACGCACATACGGGGATAAAAGGTTATGAGCAGGAAATTTTTGGATTTGGTGAATGTTTTGCGACAGAAGACGTTAAGGAAGGAACAGCTGCATTTTTAGAAAAAAGAAAACCAAACTTTAAAGGGAAATAAGGCTACGGCATATAGCTATCGAGACCCTCTCCCAAAGAGTGGGTGGTGAAACATAATCCACCATTAGTTTTCGTAGTAATTTATAATTTTAATTTTTCAATCAGCTACCCGGATAATGAGCGTTTAGCAAGTGCCGAAATATCGGGATTAGATGGGCATATCTAATTGCTTAAATATCCTTATCACTTTTACAAACCGCCTTTTGTAATTAACATTAAATGGAGTAACAGCAACACTATACGCTTTTCCTGAAGTAGAATGTATAAACTGCTGCTCGCCATTTTGATTAGAAACAATAATGCCCATGTGGCCAACAAATCTTTCAGTGCTGTCAGTACCCGTAAATAAAATTATGTCTCCACGCCTGGCTTCTGTAATTGGTATTTCTTTCCCTACATTAGTAAAATCAATGGAAGACCGCGGAACCTTAATTTGAAAATGATTAAATACATAAGTTATAAATCCTGAACAATCAAAACCCACTTTCGGGTCGGTAGCTCCATACCTGTAAGGAATACCAATAAGTGATTCAGCAAAAGCTACAAGCGCTTCGGGATGCACATTTCGGGTAGCTATCTGGCCGGGTAAAGTATCTTGTATCGGCGGCGAATTATTGGGGAACACCGTAATGCCTGTGTCTTCTGAAGCAGGAAGTGTAGTGGTTATTGAATCAATTTGTACAGTATCCCGGGAATCATTTTTAAAACCCGGTAAAGTAAAATCATCACAGCCTGCTAATGCAATGCAGTAAACTATTACAATAAAAAAAAACAATCTGATTTTCATTAGGCTATTTATACATAAAATTAAACCAAAAAAAATTCAAAGCCTCACCCCTGCCTACCGGCAGGCAGGCTCGGCCCCTCTGAACCCC
>JBBJOK010000019.1:0-20107 GCA_037721545.1 Chitinophagaceae bacterium | reverse complement strand
TCACTGAATTACCATCGTTATGCTTTGCCAACTCAAAATCTTCTTTATAAGATTCGGGCCGGGGGGTATCAAACTCATCCCAATAATGATTTAAAATACTACCATCAGGCATTAATGAAACACGATCAGTAGAAGTACATTCGGCATTTAGTTTTTCAAAACCCCTCATCCAAAAATTATATTCTTTTTCCAGTTGTGGTAAATATTTTATTAAAATCTCCTTGCCATTTACTTCACTCAAAAGATTTACCATAGCTGCATAAAATGGCGGTTGGGAACGACCCAAAAAATAGGTTCGGTTTCCATTAGGTATGTATCCAAACTTTTGAATGAGGAAAGAAAAATTGTCAACCATATTTTCAATCATATCATATTTTCCGGAAACCTGCAAGCCCAACATTGTAAAATAACTATCCCAATAATATATTTCTCTAAAACGCCCCCCTGGTACAATATAGGGTCGTGGTAATTTTATCAAGGAACTTTTTTCATCAACAGGTTGCCGGGTTAATTCATTCCAAAGCATTTCTACATGAGAAGCAAGCGGCCGATCTGAATTACTCATAATTGTTTGCGAATAATTTTCAGGGGCTGAAAAATGCTTATTTACAAATGATCGAAGATTAAAACCTGGCTCAGCTTTTTTCGTTTCGTACTGCTGTTGTATAACTGATAACGGTGCACGGGGAGTACAATCAACAAAAGTTTTCCCATCTGGAAAAACATTTTGTAACTGGACCTGTTCAAATAATTCTCCTAAAGAAAAAATATCTTCCAAAATTATTTTTTTAATAAACTTTAGTTTTCAGGATGTGCATCCGGCGATTTTTCAATAGCATTTTTCTTTTGCAAACGGTTGAACCAAATCAGGCTGATAATAAGAATACCTATTGGTATTAACGAAAAGTAAAAAGCAGTTTGACCACCGTAAGCCTCAAAAATATATCCTGTAATTATCGAACCTGTTGTGCCACCTAATGCAGAAAAAATTACGATTAATCCTGTCATTGGCCCATGTTGCCTCACCGGAAGCGCACTAAGAATAACTGAATTAATTGCAGGATATATTGGTGCAAGCAACAAACCAATAACAGGAAACATAAAAGCAACAAATGGTGCATCAGACCATCTTTCAACAGATGTTAACTGTAAATTAGAAGCAAGCGGAATTACTAACAAAACAAGAATAGCTGCAAGAATAAGACAAATAACAAGCACCAAAAGCCAATGGATTTTTCGCAAAACAATACCGGCAATAAAACGGCCGATTGCTGTGCTGGCCGCAAGTATACTTGCCATCTGAATACTTAAGGACGTTGATAAATGCAATACCTGGTTATTAAACGTAGGCAGCCAGCTCATAATGCTTTGTTCTATTAATACATAAAAAAAAGCGCTAACTACAAAAATTAAAACAAGCGGGCGTACAGCCAATTTAAACATATCAGTAAAATCCTGTGACAGCGGTTTTGTGGCGGGAGTTTTAATGGAAGACTCATCCAATGGTGCACTTAATAATAATAAAAAGGCAACTGCTGAAATTCCTCCCAGTAAATAATAAACTTTCAACCACGATGTGGAAGTTGGATCGCTACTATCAACAAATGCACTGAAAATAAAATAACCGGTTAATATACCAATCATAAAAAAAGATTCTATGAAATTCATAAAGCTTGCATGATCTTTTTTATTAGAAGTTACCAGGCCAATAGTGGCAAATACAGAAACTTTTATTAATGCAAAGCAGGCTCCTGTTACCGCAAAAAGTATTTTTGTCATTGCAAATCCACCAATAAACGGCATCATCAAACATGCAATTATTACCAGTGCCAATGCCAGCAGCATCGAACGTTTATAACCAATCCGTGCAATGTAGGATGCCACCAAAAAAGAAACGATAGCAATGCTCAGGTCTTTGAAGGCTTCCAAAACACTTGCGGAAGATTGTGTAACGCCATAATTATTCTGCACCTGCAAAATAACAGTACCAACACTGTTGAGTAAAATAGCAAACACGAAATAATTAAGGAAGAGAGAAAGTTTTATTTTCCAGTTTTGCATAAATAAAATTATTTACTATAATAAATCCGAAAATACAATATAATCGTTAAGAGATTTTTAGAAATATCTTACTTTACATTTGTAACAAGCATCATTTAATTAATTGCATTATTTAAGGATGTGAAATAATTTCCAACTCTAACAGATATGTCTTTCCTAAAGCCCCGATTGAGTTTTTCTCAGATTATAAATATGAATGTTGGTTTTTTTGGAATCCAATATAGTTTTGGCCTACAACAAAGTGCAATAAATCCTATTTATGATTTTTTAGGCGCTGCGCCTGATGAAATTCCATTATTAAATTTAGCAGGCCCTGTTACCGGTTTAATTATACAGCCTATAATTGGCGCACTTAGTGATAAGACATGGCATCCCCGTTTTGGGAGGCGTAAACCATATTTTTTTATTGGGGCATTGTTTTGCAGCATCTGTTTATTTCTTTATCCTTTTAGCAGTACCCTATGGATGGCGGTAGGCCTGTTATGGATTTTGGATGCTGCCAATAATACTGCTATGGAACCCTATAGGGCTTTGATAGCGGATAAATTACCGCCTGATCAACATGCTACCGGTTTTTTAACGCAAAGTTTTTTTACAGGGTTAGGTATAACGCTGGCTAATTTGTCTTTATTTATATTTCAAAAAAACATTGCAGGCGAACATGGCAGAATTCCATATTGGGTATTTGCGTCATTTTTTCTTGGTTCCATCTGTTCTATCACTTCAGTATTGTGGTCAATTTATAAAACACCTGAAATACCGCCTACTGATGAGGAACTTCGAGTGCTTAAAGCCAATAAGGGTGGTATATTGGAGCCGATAAAAGAAATTTTTCATGCCATTAAGTATATGCCAAAAGTTATGTGGCAACTGGCATTGGTTTATTTGTTTCAATGGTATGCCTTGTTTTGTTATTGGCAAAATGCATCTAAAAGTATTGCGCAATCTGTTTGGCAAACATCGCCTGTACTTAATAAATCTTTATATGAAGAAGCAGTTGGTTGGACGGGCCTTGTAAATGGCTGGTATAACATTGTAACCTTTCTATCGGCATTTGCATTGGTAGGATTTGCCCGGCGATATAGTCCCAAATTAGTTCATACTGTTTGCCTGATAATGGCCGGCATAGGGTTATTGATATTTCCACACATAGAAAATAAATATTTACTATTTGCACCTATGACCGGTTTTGGAATTGCGTGGGCCAGTATGATGGGTGTGCCATACTTAATGGTAGTAAACAAAATACCTAAAGAAAAATACGGGGTTTACATGGGCATTATCAATATGATGATAGTTATACCCATGATACTTCAGAACATTACTTTTGGTTATGTGCATAAGCATTTTTTAGATAATGATCCGGGAAAAGCCATCACTTTTGCAGGGGTATTTTTGTTGCTTGCAGCATTAGCTACCATGCTTATTAAAGCAAATAAACCAACTGCTGAACTGGATGTAGTAGTTAATATGAGTGGCGCTCATTAACCTTTTATCCCACCTTTAATAAAATTATAGTTTAATGAAAATACTATGCATCGGTGAAGCGCTTATAGATATGATATGCACCGATAAAGGATCTTTGCTTACTAAATGTGAACATTTTTTAAAAAAACCCGGAGGTGCCCCAACAAATGTTGCTGCGGCTATTGCAGCACTCGGTGGCAATGTTACTTTGGCAGCTAAAGTGGGAGCGGATCCTTTTGGAAAGCAGTTGATTGATGTAATGAAAGAATTTGGGGTTTCTAGCAATTGGATGCTTGAGGATTCAAATTCATTTACCACTTTTGCTTTTGTATCACTCATGGAAGATGGGGAGCGTGATTTTGTTTTTAATCGTGGTGCTGATGGGCAGCTTAGCGAAAGTGATTTGGAAAATTTACATCTTGAAGATTTCTCTATAATTCATTTTGGGTCAGCTACGGCATTTCTTCCCGGGCCTTTGCAACAGGCATACAAATCAATACTGCATAAGGCAATTTGTAAAAATATTTTTGTCAGCTTTGATCCCAACTACAGGCATTTATTATTTAAAAACAATGCAAACACTTTTGTTGAACAGTCCTGGCATTTTATAAAGCATTGTCATTTTTTTAAAGTGAGTGATGAAGAAGCCATGCTTATTACGGGCAGCACTACTGTAGGTGAAGCTGCGGCACTTTTTTCTGAAAACTCTACCGCAACCTTTGCGATCACATTGGGTAAAGAAGGAACTATGCTGGTGCATCAAAAACAAAGAATTAGTGTTCCCAGTATTCCTGTTAACCCAATAGATACAACTGGTGCAGGTGATGCATTTGTTGGCGCAGTATTATATCAATTAGGCATGCATAATTTACAAATGATACAAGATTTTGGTACAGAAGAATGGAAACAAATTATTTCAAATGGCAATAAGGCCGGAGCCAGAACCTGCGAGTACATGGGTGCTATGGAAGCTTTTAAACATTTAAACAACCAGATATTTGAATAAAATCTAAAGGACTTACCCAAAATTCTACAGCAAACCCGGGAAAGTTTTAGCAAAACATACTTTAATTTCCATTTATGAATTTAAAAACATCAACCTCAAAAAATAATAACAGTAAATGGTGGAAAGAAGCGGTAGTATACCAGATATATCCTCGCAGCTTTAAAGATACTGATGGTGATGGTATTGGTGATATAAAAGGCATTATTCAAAAACTGGATTATATAAAAAGCCTGGGCATAGATGTAGTATGGCTTAACCCGATATTCACTTCGCCTAATGATGATAATGGTTACGACATAAGCGATTACCGCGGAATTATGAAAGAGTTTGGAACCATGAAAGATTTTGATGCATTACTGAAAGGCATGCACCAACGACAAATTAAACTTGTGCTTGACCTTGTTGTTAATCACAGCAGCGACGAACATGCATGGTTCCGGGAATCAAGAAAATCCAGAACAAATCCTTACAGGAATTATTATCACTGGTGGAATGCAGAAAAGGGTAAGCCGGCGCACCGGTATAGCTTTTTTGATGTGGAAGGTAGTGCGTGGAAATACGATAGCACAACGGATTCATACTATCTACATTATTTTTCTGAAAAGCAACCCGATCTTAATTGGGAGAATCCAAAAGTTAGAAAAGAGATTTATAACATGATGAACTTCTGGTTTAAAAAAGGAGTTGATGGTTTTAGGATGGATGTTATTTCTGCCATTTCAAAGGATACTACTTTTCCTGAACTTCCTGCAAAATACAAGGGCGATTACATTGCTTATTATGCTGACGGGCCGTATCTGCATAAGTATTTAAAAGAAATGAATAAAGAATCATTGAGCAAATTTGATGTAATATCAGTAGCAGAGGGTTTAGGCGTTACAACAGAAACTGCACACAATTTTGTTGATCCCAAAAGAAAAGAGCTGGATATGCTGTATCATTTTGAAGGTTCCGCTATCGGATATTTGCCCGGGGAATACAAACAGGTTGATCCCAAAGGTTACAGTCTTATAGAATTTAAAAAAATATACAGCAATTGGGATAGTGTGTTTGCCAAAAAGGGATGGGGAACAATTTATCTTGGCAATCACGATCAGCCACGAATGGTAACCCGCTGGGGAAATGATGATCCAAAGTATCGTGAAGCATCTTCAAAAATGCTTACCACATTTTTATTAACCATGAGAGGCACACCTTATTATTATTTTGGCGATGAGTTAGGTATGAACAATATCAAGTTTGACAAAATTGAAGATTACCGTGATATTGAAACCATAAATTATTATAAGAAATTGCAAAATGAAAAAGGTGATCTTAAATATTTTTTAAAGGGGCAACAAATTTCTGGACGTGATAACGGACGTACTCCGTTTCAATGGGATGATAGTAAAAATGCAGGATTTACAAAGGGTAAGCCATGGTTAAAAGTAAATCCGAATTATAAAAAGATAAATGTTGCTGCCCAGGAAAAAGATCCTGATTCAATTCTAAATTATTTCAGAAAAATGGTAAAGCTGCGAAAAGCTTTACCTGAATTGGTTTATGGCAAATATGAAATGTTGGATAAGGACAATGAAAAAGTGTATGCTTATACACGGACATTTGGTAAAAAGAAAGTTTTAGTACTGCTTAATTTTTCTGATTCACTTACAAAATTTGAGATATTAAAAACGTCAGGCTCATTAAATATGCTTGTGAATAATATTGCTTTACTAAACATAAAAAATAATATAGTAACACTTGAACCTTATCAGGCTTTGATTATACGGTTAAAGTAAAAAATAAATCCTCTCCCAATAAAGTAAGAGGATTTGACTTTGGTTTTAATTATTTTTCATTTTAAGACGATTCACTACTAACTCGCCAACCTTTCTTCCATACTCTGTACTTATAATACATGAATTATGAAAATGAATGCCTCCATAAAATCTTCCCCAGTTATTTTCATCTGAAGCATGGCGGAAAGATTTATAACTACGGCTTGCTATCCCAAATTCCAATTCCGATGTATCAGTGTAAGCGAAATTATCTCCAAATACACTCGTTAAAGCTTCAGCAGCTGCTGAAGAAACTGTTGAATGTCCGCATGTATATTCAGGAAAAGGAGGCGTTTGCAAATAAGGCTGCCAATCCGCATCAAAATATTTGTTGATCACGGTTTCGGGCCGGACAGTGTTATACTTATACTTTGCATCCCAACAGTGAATAAAAGCATCAAAAATTGCTATGCTTGTTTTCGCATAAGCATAAACAGTATTGGGAAAATCAACTTTTGCTTTTTTTGCGCCAATACCAATAATACTCATCCAATGGCCTGGCGGAGAAAACTTTTTAGTACCATACATAACATGTCCTGATACATTTAATTTAAAGGGATTATCATCCCAAAAATCTGCAATATGCTTTTGTTCATCTGTTAAGTTTTCACCCGATTTTTTAACTAACATTACCTGTTTGTAATACTCACTGGTACTATCCTTAACATTAAACTTATAAGGTACTGGCGGCGTAAACATGTTTCCTGAATCTAAAACCAACGGGCGTATCTCATGCCAATGAGATTCTAATGCTGAGGTATATGCCGGTGGAGTAGGAACCCATCTTCCTTCCTCATCAGTTACAGTATATCTTTCAGCACTTCTCGTTTGTGCATAATTATCTTTTTTGCTCCAATTTAAAATGGCTGAAGACACCGTATCGGCATAAGCGGTTGAATTTTCAAAAATTTCATCCGGCATTCCATGATCGTAAGCCAGGTTCTTTATACTGTCAACATAAACATTCATACTCCCCTCAGGAAAAGTAACAGATTCTCCCAACTTACAAAAGGCAAGCAATGCAGCAAATTCGAAATTTATTTTTTTACCTGAATCCGGTTTAGGAACATATTGTAAGTCTTGCACCTGCCCTAGTAAAGATTTATATTGTTTTGGATAACCATGCGCAATTACTTCGTAGGCGGCTATGTTGGCATACAAATAATTTCGGGAGGCAACTATTGGGCTGAAATTATTTCCCAGAACAACTGTATTTAGTTCATGTACCGTATAGGAATAGAGTAGGGGATCTTTAAAAATGGCTTCGTAATCTTTTTTAGAATTACATCCGCCTAAAACAAAAATTGTCACACACAACACAAGCAATCTATACATAAAATAAAAGATTTAATAAATAATAGCTAGTTCCATGTAGCAATGGGATTAGCCGTTCTTGATAAACAAAAGAAAATTGTTAATTATGAACAGCTACTATCAGGAGGCTGTTCAGGAGAGATGTTCGGAGATGTAAGTAATTTTTCGAGGTTATACCTTTCGAAATTTTTAGAAATATTATTGCTTGTGCTTATCGAAATTGAAAATACAAATTCATCATAATCACCCGGTAAGCTTTTGAATGAAATAGATTTCGAATTATTTTTTTTGCTTGAATTATCCTGAGTTAAATCAACTGATGTTTTAAAAAAATCATCTTTTGCATTTTGAATCAGTGTTTTATTAATATCGGGTAAACACATTAAAACAAGGTTGCCATTCTCTATTTTTCGCTTTACATATTTATAAACTTTGCCTTTAAAATTTATTTCTCCGGTTACACGCTCAAACTCTTTGGTATCATGGTGATAGGGCAGGGAAAGAGCAACCTTCAGCGTAATAAGCTCTTCTTCATTATACTCCTTATTGTCAATAAAAGATTCTATGTTTTTATCAGATCGTTCTTGTTCATAATGGAACCAAAGTCTGTAACCGCCAAGGTTAAAAAGAAATATAGTAACGAGGAATATAGCAGTTAACTTCTTCAATTATTTACAGTGTAGTTTCTTTTGGTTTTCCCAATTCCTGTTAAAGTTAATGATTTCCAATGTTTTGGCAAAGAAGTCTTTAGTTGCACTAACCCTTGAGGCGTAATATCCAATCCGCCAAAACCAAAAAGTGCACTTTGTAAAAAGCCCCCGGCCCCTGTTGCAAAGTATGGATTGGTACCTCCTGCAGATTCAGAAAATACGCCAAATGGATTTTTTTTATTTGGTATGTGCGCTTCCTGAAATGCTTTAAATGCCTTAGCAGGATCATTTAGCCTTGCATATAAAACTGCAAAAATTGCGTGGGTCATTGCCGGTGATCCTTCTCCTATTCGTGTTTCATAATATTCAAGGTCTTTTTTAATTTGTTGCGGTTCAGTTACTTCTTTTAATGGGTAGCTCAACAGGTTAACGTCTGCTTGTTTAATTTTTTCTCCTTTATACATGGTATGTTCGGAAGTTACGCCATTGCTTAGTTTTAAAACAGGAATGTTTTTTTCAACATCTATCCAATCTGCATTTATGGGGGCATTTATAATTTTTGCCGCCATAATTGCGAATTGCAAATTAGCTTTTGCCGCAGCATTAGTAAATGCATTATTGTCAACGTTCTCCGCCCACTCATCAGCTGCTACTACATTTTTAATATCGTATTTACCGGGACCATTTCTTTCCACCCTGCTTACCCAAAAGTCAGCACACTCTTTTATTACTGCAAAGCCTTTTTCTTTCAGCCATGCTGTGTCTTGTGTAACAGCAAAATAATTCCAGGCAGCAATAGCAACGTCGGCAGTAATGTGATGTTCAAATGGCCCGCTCAATGCCCATACAGGTGTTTCTTCATTTCCACTAGCAGCACTTTCCCACGGGTACATTGCACCTTTATATCCATGAGCAAATGCATTGTGCTTTGCCTGCTTCAATCTTTCATACCGGTATTCCACCATGCTTTTTGCCATCTCCGGCTGAAGAACAAGTAATGCCGGGAACATCCACAATTCGGTGTCCCAAAATACATGGCCGTTATAACCTAATCCGCTTAAACCCATTGGTGAAGGGCTGTAAGATGTTCCCTCTCTTACAAAAGAGTATAAATGGTAAATAGAAGAACGAATATCCAACTGGCTTTGGTCATCGCCTTCAATTACAATATCACTCTTCCATAGTTTATCCCATTCTGCATTGTGAAACTGTAATAAACGTTTTGTGCCCTGTAATTTTGCGTAGATAACATATCGCTCTACTTCATTTAAGGGATCATCATGTTGGGCTGTTGAAATGGAAGCTCCTGCAATTGAAAAATGATAAGTTGAACCTGCTTTTATATTTTTTTTAAATTTTGAAAGGTGCATATTGTTATCCCACATTTCGTGAATTAACCTGGGCTCTGAGCCATGCGGTTCATCAAATAAAAAAGTTGTAGAAGAAGCAAAGGTTAATTTACCTGTTGGGCTTTTTGCAGTAGATGAAAGTAGACTTAATGTAACATGAGGGCGATCAATTTCATTGTAATAATTTTGTACATCTTTTAAAGCATCAGGTGCTTCCATAACACTGGCAGGGAGAATTTCAATATCTTTTTTTGCAGTGATAGCCACATCTACCAAAACATTATATGGTAAATGACGCAGAGCGTAATACGTGTATGAAATGGTTGCCTTGTCTTTATAGTCAAAGGTGGTAGTAAGGTTTGCATGCTTCATATCTAATACCTGTTTCATATTTTGCGCATCAGCATTATTAATGCGGGCACCATCAATATCCAGATTCATGTTTACCAAATTAAAACTTTGTAAAAAGTTACTTACTCTTCCCCGGCCATACTGATCGTAGGCGCCATTAAGAACTACATCCTTACAACGCAAAACATTAGGAGATGAAACAATACCGATCACGCCATTTGCTACTGTTACGCCATAGTAATCCTGCGGATTAATTTTATTTGCAAAAATTTTCCATGTATCCTGTTTTTGAGAATAGGATATAGCAGCTGTGCCTATCAGTATCATCATGAAAGATATTTTTTTCATTTGTAGTTATTTTTATATTGCCTTTAAATATAAAATAAATTGTATTACTAAGCAGATAGTTAACAAGATATTATTGAAGCGTGATTTGTTTTGTTATTTTGCATGTTTGAAAATTGGAATATGAAAAAACTGTTTATTGTACTGATTGTTGTGGTACTCGCTTTTCTGAGTATTTATCTTTTTATACCTTCCAAAATAAATTTTGGTAAAGTTGTTTACATCAATACCAACATTAATACTGCAAATAGATTTATAGCAGATGAAAAACAATGGAATAAGTGGTGGCCTGCCGATATTAAAGATGGTTCCGATTCGGGGATCATTAAAACAAAAATGCAATTTGATAATAAAAATTATTTATATACCATAACCCATAAGGCGCCTGAAGGCTTTACTATAAATGTTGAAAAGGATCATGATCACGTTACGAGTTTTTTGCAGATAATTTCGGTAAGTCCTGATTCGGTTGTTTTATCATGGAAATCTAATCTTCCTCATTCCATAAACCCGCTTCGAAAAATTTCAAACTATTTGCTGGCACAAAAGATGAAAAAGAATATGACAGAAATAGTGCAAAGTGCTAAATCATTTTTAGAATCAAAAGAAAAAGTATACGGATTGCGAATTATCCAGGAGAAAGTAAAAGATACCTTTTTAATATCAACAAAATATATTGCTGACAGTTTTCCATCAACCGAAACAACCTATAATATCATTAGCGAGTTAGAGCAATATATAGCAATAAGTGATGCTGCTGCAACAAATCCTCCTATGTTGAATGTTATAGAAGACAAAGGAATTTTTACAACTATGATTGCAATACCGGTTAATAAAATTATTCGGGGTAACGAAAAATATTTTTTTAAAAGGATGGTTGCAGGTAATATTTTAGTAACAGAAGTGAAGGGTGGTTATTACACAATTAAAGAGGGGCTCAGGCAAGTAAAGACTTATATGGATGACAGACGTTTTGTAGCTCCGGCGATACCTTTTGAATCTTTAATAACCAACCGTTCTAAAGAAACCGATACAGCTAAGTGGGTTACCAGGATTTATTACCCTGTTATTTGATGGGATTATTTGCAAACTTAATCACCCTGGCACTGTCGCTGTTTGTGACAACTATGAATGCTTGCTGTTTTCCAATATTTATTTTTTTGATGTGACGAACCTGTCCTTTTATCTGTAACCCATTTATACTTTCACATTTAAAATTTCCCTTGCCAAGGTTAATTAAAATTGTACCAAAATCTGCATCATTCCTTCCTCTCTGAATATTGTTTTCATAAAAATTTCCAAATAGTATTATGTCTGGTAAAGTATCGTCATTTACGTTAACTACTACACCATCTTTAAATGGGGTCAATTGGGCAAGCCAGGGCAATGAATGTGTAGTAAAATTCATATTACCATTATTCACGAGTACAGCGTTTTGGAAATAGTCTGCGATAAATACTTCTGAATTTTTTAATTTCTCTTCTGAAAAAATATTGAACAAGGAAGCTTTTGCAAAATTTTCTGCGTATAAAAATCTTTTTTTAATTACAGGGATTTGCTTTTGCAATTCATCTTTATTTGCAAAAGGTATATGGTTGCCATTTAAAAAATAAGTGAGCACCTGCTCTTTTTTACCATTCCCATCAAAATCATTATAGTAAAGGCTTACGGGCTCATTTACTGACGCGGTTAAACGATTATTTAATCCTTCGTTGCCAGCAATAAGACTTATGTTTCCTGTGCCATTAATGTCTACAGGCAAAATAAAATTCCACCATCCCTTTTGGCTTGCCAGCGTTTTTTTTGTGAAAGAGCCTTTATTGTTCATAAATGCAACTATGCCTCCCCATTCCAGAGAAAGAACAATATCTTTATTACCATCGTTATTCATATCAACAGCCAAACCACTTTTGACAAATCCTATTGTTGAAAGTTCAGTATTATAATTTTCAGTTACATCAGTAAAGTGGCCCTTGCCATCATTTTGTATAAGGTAAGATTGTGGAACTTTTCCATATTCAAAAGGTACAGCCCTGGCCCCAACAAAAAGATCAACAAAGCCATCACTATTAAAATCAATGGGAACTAAGCAAGACGCTGTTAAAAAAATATTGTCGAAGGCATGAGCAAGTTTAATAAAGTTTGATTTGCCATCATTAATATAAACGCGGGGTTGCTGAATTGTATCGTTTCCATAATATTCATTGCCACCACTTGCAATAACCAGGTCTGTTTTGTTGTCATTATTAACATCTATCCATGCCGCATCAACATCTTCATAGGTACTATCCATATCTAATGAGGGTTGAACTGACCTTTGAAATTTTCCGGATGGCAATTGCAGGAAAACAGCGCTTTTATTTCTTTTAGAAGAACCGATAAATACATCCTCCAACCCATCTCCATTTGCATCTCCAATAGCTAAGGCAGGTCCATCTCTTGATACCATAAATGGAATCAAAGGCTCCCGGTCAAACTCAACAAAAGGGTTTTCTTCATGTTTAAAATGTAACCCAACTTCATTTGTAATATCAACCATTTGTTTAGTTGGGTTTTTCCAGTGCGTGGTTAATCTTGTATAATCATATTTAGGAAGCCCTGTGTTGTGTTGTATAGTAAGTTGAGCAGACTTTTTCCAATCAATATATTGATATGTATTGTCTGGCCAAACAAGTAAAATTGAATCTACTTTAATATTTAATAAACCAATGTGCATTGGTATTTCCATGCTTGATTGAAAGCCGCGAACAGGAAATTTTTCATAAGTGCGAATTTCGGCACTGTCATAAACAATTATTTTAGTGCCTATTGCATTTATATTTTTTAATGGCCCTTTTAATTTCACTTCTAAGAAAGGCTTATCATTTTTATCATTTATTTTATTTTCATAAATGAGTACCGGGTCATCAATATTATTTACAACCACATCTAAATCACCATCATTATCCAGATCAGCATACACAGCACCATTTGAAAAAGTTGGTACATCTCCTTTTATTTGATCTTCAAGATCCTGAAATTGGGCATTGCCGGTATTCTTAAAAAATTTATTTGGCAATTTTATTTCAGGAAATTTATTTATTAGTGACATGTCTTTATCACCCAATTTATTATTAAGAATTTTTTCCTGTATATCATCACTGGAAACATAATTCACATAATCCATGTCATTCAATCTTTTTGGAATACCATTGGAGACAAATAAATCCTTAAGGCCATCATTATCAAAATCCATTAATAATGGTGCCCAACTCCAGTCCGTAGCCGCAACACCTGCATACAAACCAACTTCACTAAACATGCCATTGCGCCTGTTTAATTGCAAATTATTTCTTGTGTATTGGTTATTATAACCATACCCAAGTTTCATATTAAAAGTGTTGTATTCATCTTCTCCTAACGATCTTTTTAAAATATATGGATCAGAAGGAAGCATGTCCATTGAGATAATGTCGGGGTATGCATCATTGTTTATATCTGCAACATCAACTCCCATAGAAAATTGACTTGTATGCATAATTCTATCAGTGAGCTCTTCAGTAAAAGTGCCGTTATGCTTATTGATATATAAATAATCGTTTTCATGAAAATCGTTCCCCACATACATATCAGGCCAGCCATCCAAATCAATATCAGATACACCAATGCCAAGCCCATAGCTGATAGCAGAGCTATTAATTGCTGATTCTTTTGTTACATCTGTAAAAGCTTTTTGCAGATTTTGTACTTTGGATGAATCAGAATTATTGCGGAACAATCTGTCTCCTGAAAATTGGCTGTAAGTACCTAAAAATTTACTTCGGGCGGCAAAGGCACCGTTTTGATGTACCGAATGATTCAAGAGGAACATATCAAGATCGCCATCCATATCATAATCAAAAAAAACTGATTGGGTGCTAAATCCTGAAAAGTCTAATCCATATTCTTGCGCCTCATCTTTATAAAATGGAACTCCGTTTTTATTAATACCCTGGCATATTAGTAATTGATTTTTACTTTTTAAAACTTCAAAATTTCCAACTCTGCAAATGTAAATATCCAACAGGCCATCATTATTGATATCAACCACTGTTACACCTGTTGACCATCCTCCATCATTGGGAATCTGAGCTTCTGAGGTTACCTCTTTAAATGTAAGACCGGATTTTTCTCCTGAATTATTTCCCTTGTTTAAGAAAATTTTATTTTGGCCTTGGTTAGAGGAGAAAAACAGATCTATAAAATTATCATTATTAAAGTCCCCGGCACCCACTCCTGCACCATTGTAGAAATACATGTATTTAAACATATTAAATTCCGGAGTAGGGGTTAGTTTATTATTAAAGTTTAATCCGGTGGTGGCTGAATGTAAAACTTCAAAAATGGGTTCAGGATTCTTTTTAGAATTGCATCCCGTTATAAAAAAAAATAAACAAACGATAAAAGAAGTGAAAACAAAATTACGTAGGTGCAACATAATTGCTGGCAGGTTAAAATTTATTTGCTTTTTATTTTGTTGAGTTGGTATAAAACAGGGAAGTCGTTATTTCTTGCAAACAAGAAAAATTTATTTGTAGAAGTGGAAATTTCTTTGATATCTCTAACCTCACCCCTGATTTGTAATCCTGATTGTTTTGCATCTATCCACTTAAAACCTCCTTTGCGATCATTTATAAGAACGTCGCCGTAACTGGCATCTAATTTTCCGAATTGAGGAGGAAACCCTGATTGATTACCACCTGATATCAAATCCATGTAACCATCCTGATTTATATCGATCGGTTGTATACTATTGATTGAAGAGATTTGCGACATCGGCGGTAACTTGTTAACAGTAAAATTGCCATTGCCATTGTTCAAAGCAACAATGGAGGAAGCGTAATTAAATTGAATGGTCAAACTCTTTTTTAATATATCAGGATAAAATAAATCGTTCATAGATTTTTGAGCAAATTCCTCATGTCTTAAATTTTGTTTTTTAATTGATGGAATTTGATCCTGAATTTCCCGTTTTAAAAACACAGGTTTATCCCTGCCCTCTACGGTTCGGGTAATAAATTTGTCAATAGTTCCATTTTGATTGAAATCATATATCCATAATTTAACCGGATTTTTCTTATCAGGTTGCAGGTAAAAATTTTCTCCAATATTTCCAATTATCAAATCATCTTTTCCATCTTTATTTACATCGGTAATGCATACGGTTTGCCACCAGCCATACAAACTATCAAGATTGGTTTTTACTTCCTTAAACTGATTACCATTGTAAGCAAAAATCTTTGGCGCCATCCATTCACCCACAACAATCAATTCTTTATTTTTATCCCCGGAAATATCTGCCCAGGCAGCACTTGTAACCATACCGATGTTTGTTAAACCCGGACTTTTTTGTTTTGTAACATCACTAAAATGACCGTTGCCATCATTTACATAAATATAGCTTGATGGAGAGAGGCCATAGTTTTTCGGTACACTTCTGCCACCAACAAATAAATCAATATCACCATCTCCATCAAAATCTGATGTTATGGCAACTGAAATATTTCCATTATTTGCGGGGAATGCATTAGCATCTACCTCAAAGTTTCCTCTACCGTCATTTTTGTACAAACGCAATTCCATTTGCCGGCTAATTGCAGGAAAACTATTACCTCCGGGGCATACGAGCAGATCAAGGTCTCCATCATTATCTGAGTCAAAAAACAGCACCGCTACGTCTTCAAAATCAGCAAACGTGTCAAATATCTTTTGTGGCTTTTTTACAAATGTGCCGGAAGTGTTTTGTACATATAGTTGGCCTGCTTGCCCTCTTGCTCCGCCTACATAAACATCCTGTAGGCCATCTCCATTAACATCGCCAATTGCTGCTTTAGGGCCTTCCTTAGAAAGTATATCCGGTAAATTCCTTTCATAGTAGTAATCAACATAATCATCTTCCTGATGTTTATCGAATTTACCACTCACTGGTTTTAAAAATGAAGAAGATGAATCAAATATATTATCCGGCATAAAAGGGAGCGTACTTTCATCCTGTTGGATAACAAGAACAGTATCGGTAGGAGGATTATTATATTTTGAATAAGACCTGTCAGGCCAAATAATGATCATCGAATCAATTTTTTTGGAATTCCCCAATCCTATAATTTGTTTATAATCTACAGAAGATTGAAATCCCCTGGAAGGAATTACTTCCCTGCTCAAAATCTGTGATCCCAGGAATAATTTTATTTTGCTTCCCACCGCAAATGTGTTTTTACCCTTACCTTTTAATACAATTCCCAGATAATTATTTTTATTAATCTCCCTGGCATTGTTTTTATAAATAAATGATTTTTGATTTACGTTGCTTACGATCATATCAAGATCTCCATCATTATCAAGATCAGCATATGCTGCTCCATTTGAAAAAGATGGATGCGATAACCCCCATGCTTTGCTAACATCTTCAAATTTAAGATCACCAATATTTCTAAAGGTATTATTGGCAATTGGGTATATGGGTATATGTTTCAGTACTTCTTCTACCCGTTGTTTTTTGCCGGTTAAAACCATTTTTTGAATAACATCATTAGCAAAAAAATCCATAAAATCCAGGTTGGTTACATCTTTATTTACCCCGTTACAAACGTATATGTCAATTAAGCCATCATTGTCTGCATCAAATAATAGTTCTCCCCAACTCCAATCTGTTGCTGATACGCCGCTGTAATTTCCTATTTCTGAAAATGTTCCATTCCTGTTATTCAGTTGTAAACAGTTCTTCATGAATTGATGATAAAATCCAGATTTCACTTTGCTGTTATAGAAATCTATATTATCAAATGATCCAAGTGTTTTTAGCCGATAGTCATCTCTTGGCAGCATATCTGTAGTAAAAATTTCAGGATACCCATCATTGTTCAGATCACCTACATCCGTGCCCATCGAAGACATGCTGATACTTTGCATCCTGTCTTCTAACTCATCTTTAAATGTTCCGTTCTTTTGATTAATATATAAATAATCTTTTTCGTATGAATCATTCCCAACGTATATATCGGGATAGCCATCATCGTTTAAATCTGATATACTCACACCCAATCCAAAACTTATCAGACTTCCATGAATTCCTGTTTTTTTGGTAACTTCTATAAATTTCCCATCGTCATTGCGATATAGATGATCACCGCCACCTTTAAGAAAATCCGCTACCGGCCACTCAGCATCCGGAAGATCTCGCCTGTTAGCATTATTTAAAGTGTTTATGGGCATGGGGCTGTTGTTTATCATAAAACAATCAAGATCGCCATCTAAGTCATAATCAAAAAAAGATACATGGGTAGTGTATGCTGAAATATCTAAACCATATTCTGCAGCCGATTCTGTAAAAGTGAGATTTCTATTATTGATGTATAGCTTATTTTTTCTGTTACCGGTTTTCATGTGCCCGGAGTTACAAATGTAGATATCAAGCCAGCCATCTCCATTAACGTCAACCATGGTAACGCCGGTACTCCACATGCTATCTTGTTTGAGGCCTGTTGTAGCAGTTACATCCTCAAATTTCATTTCACCTTTATTAAGATAAATTTTGTTATCTCCCATGTTTGAAGTGAGACATACATCCGGTAACTTATCATTGTTTAAATCTCCTAAGGCAACTCCTCCACCGTTATAAAAATTCCTGAAAAGAAAACTATTTTCAAATTCTCCATCTACAATTTTATTTTCAAAATCAATCCCTGAGTTAGTCATTAATTCAAATAATGGCGTATCAATTTTATTTTTGCAGGATAATAAAAACAGTATGGTTACATAACAAGAGAGCCTTACAAGCAGTTGCATCAATAATTCGGAGTTATATGTTTAGAGTAAGCTGTTAATATGTAAAGATAAATTAGGCTTAGTAAGATTTGATAAGTTTAACACGTTTTCTCAAGTTAAAGCAAAAAATAAAAGACCAGTAAAACTGGCCTTTTAAAGTATTGTGCAAATTATTAATTTTAGTATCCAGGATTTTGTTTCAAGTTAGGATTAGCTGCTAATGCCTGGTTTGGAACAGGGAATACAAGATTTTTTGGATCTAATGAAGTTTTTAACTGCCAAGGTTTTAAATAAACACCAAAGCGAAGTAGATCAGTTCTTCTATGGCTTTCCCAATAAAGCTCTCTGCCTCTTTCTGCTAATAAAGTATTTGGATCATTAACAAAATTAGGGTTTACCAAAGGTAGAACTGTAAAAGGAGCTGCCTTTCTAGCTACCCTTAATTGATTAACCATAACCAAAGCGCCTGCTGCATCATTAGTTCTTTGTTTTGCTTCCGCTACCATTAAAACAACATCAGCATAGCGATAGATCATTAAGTCATTTCCTGCAGGGCCCCCGCCATAATTATCATAATCAGGTGAATATTTTATAACTCTTATACCAGTTACTTCTAAGTTAGAGCCTGTCTCAATCATGTTAGCAGCTATTTGTGGAGTATAAGCAAGGGGAGCACCTTTTCTGTCTTTGAGCGCTACGCCTGCTTCATTAAATTGTTGACCCACCAGAAATCCTGGCCTCAAACCAGAAATGGGTGTTGATTTTGCATAAAAGCGCCCACCAATTCTTTGATCTAAAACGGAATCTGCACGACTGAAAGTAGTAGCACCTTTTGTACCAAAAGCATTGTAAAAATCACTAATGGTAGAAAATCCATTCCATCCAGCGTTTGGATTAGCAGGAGTGTATGAGTTGTAATGCAAAGTCATATTCCAACGGACACCAATACCTCCATTATTTACAGATGAACCCGCGTTATTTACGTAAGTAAAAATGCCTTCTTTTGATGTTACACTATTATCAGGGCTGAAGTTGTCAAAATATTCAGGAGTAAAAGAGTATTTTCCGCTTGCTATGATGGCATTGCCTAAAGTAATTACTTGTTGCATATCTGCTGCAGCGAAGGTTGGAGCTGCCCTGTTAGCAAATGTTCCTTTTTGTAAGTAGCATTTCATTAATAAAACCCTTGCTGCATCAGGGTTTGCTCTCCCAATCGAATTAGTGGCTGGCAAATTTGGCAAAGCAGCATTTAGTTCGCTGATGATAAAATCAACCCCTGCCGCACCCGATTTTACTTCCGGAGCATTTAATAAATTATCTCCCGGGTTTCTAATAGGGTATTGCCCAAATAGATCCAGTAGATTAAAAAGTGATAGTGCTCTTAAAAACTTTGCTTCAGCAGCTTGCGCCGGTGTAGGGCTAAAAGCTAATACATTGGTTGCATCAAAGTTTAATTTATTAAGACCATTAAATACACTTAAAAATTGCCCGTGGTCAGCATTCCAGGTATGTGCATGCAATACTCTCCATACACCATTATCATCCCAATCGCCACCTCTTGTAGGAACTAGTGATTCATCAGTAGTATTTTCCTGTAATGAAAAAATTTCACTTTGACCATGGAAAGGTCCCGCAACGTCTGCATAGGCAGCCTCTAACAACAAACCTGTTCCTGCGGTGCCGAGTGATGATGCAGCTTCAGCATTGGTAAGAGAGCTATTAAAGTTCTCATCCAATTTAGTACATCCCCCAATCACAATGATCAGAGCGAGACTAAGTAATTTAATTGATTTTTGAAATGGTATCATGTTTACTAATTATTAAATATTATAATGAAAAATTAAGTCCAAATGCAATAGTCCTTGGAGTTGGGTAAGGAATATATTCAATTGATCTGGATGGGTATGCACCATTGCTTTTATCAATGTTCACTTCAGGATCAAATCCAGAGAATTTCGTGATTAC
>JBBJOK010000219.1:0-5367 GCA_037721545.1 Chitinophagaceae bacterium | reverse complement strand
CCATTATTAATAGTAATACCCGTACCAATGTCTTCTGCTAAAAGTAATGTGCCATCCATATCAGCATAATCCAGCAAGGGCAATAAATGCGCCGCGGCTGAAGTACCTATGGTGCCCTCGTTCATGCTGCCAACCATAACCTTCATTCCAAGTTCCCTGGCTTTTGTGATCATTCTTTTTGCAGGCGTAAGGCCGCCACATTTAGTGAGCTTAATATTAATTCCATGAAAATGTTGATAGCATTTTTGAACATCTGATTCCCCTACACAACTTTCATCTGCGATAAGCGGTAAAGGCGATTTTTCAAACAAGGTTTTCATTCCTTCCCAATCGTCTTTTGCAAGCGGTTGTTCAATAAACTCAACACCTAAGTCTTTAAAAGCAATTATTTTTTCCAGTGCCTCATCTGCTTTCCACGCTGCATTTGCATCTATTGAGAATGCTGATGACGTATGTTTCCTTAATTGCGAAATAATTTCTACGTCATGCGCTGTACCCAATTTTATTTTATAAAGTGGCCATGGCATTTCTTTCATCTTTTTGATCATCATTTCAATTGAATCAATACCAATGGTGTAATCCGTTAATGGATTTTTAGATATATCAAGCTCCCACAATTCAAAAAGTTTTTTCTTTTTTATTTTGCCATATATATCCCACCCTGCCATATCCAATGCACAAACCAAAAAAGAATTATTGGGGAAAAGATGATGGCAATAGTGCCACCAGCGTTCAGGATCAGTGAAAGAAAATTTTTCTAAGAATGGCCTCTTTGCTTCAAGGTCCTCTATCATTTTTTCTACAGGAATATAGTAGTAATCGATTTCAGGTGCCTCACCATAACCTTTAACACCAAAATTTTCTAACTCCACAATAAAGGTTGGCTGATGTGTTTTTGTTCCTCTTGAAATACCAAAAGGATGTTTGAAACGAAGTTTGTATGATTTATATTTGACTTTCATGCCCTTCCGCTTTGTATAATTAAAGTTTTTAATTCTTTTGTAAAATCTTTCTGTTTTATAAGTTCCTCTAAAGAAATATGCATTCTGTATTTCCAGTAATGATCAGGATCAGCAGGCTGATTGATCCTTTCTTCTTTTGGATTTTCTCTCCACAATTTTTCACTCATCCCCAATAAATCCTGTATTTGAAATATACTCCACATGGCAGGTGAATACAAATGTTGTATAATAATTTCCATACTTATTAATGGTGTACATACTTCCGGTGCTTTACCATATTGGCCCATACCATAATTATAAAATTTTTGTATAAGCTGTTTGTCTTCTTCCCACCATTCCCGTATGGTGCTCATATCATGAGTAGAAGGAGTAATAACAGAGAGGTAAGGAGCTGTTTTGGGATGAAAGAATTCAACTGAAGGATCTTTAGGCATCCGCTGAATTTCCAAACTTAAAATACCCGTTTGTTTCATCACATCCGGAACGCAATGCGGTACCATTCCGAGATCTTCGCCACAAATAAGCATATCAGTACTTTGCTTAAGCGCAGGCAATTTTCGCATTGCTTCCTTTTTCCAAAAATCATCCTGCCGGCTGAAAAAATAATTTACATACAGATCGGCCAATTGCTGTTTGGTAGTTGCATCGAGCTGTTGATAAGAAGAAGTTTGGTGCATGGCGATCCTGAAATGATATTGCTGCGCCTGATTATCATCAGAAGATGACCCTTCTTCTTCAATTAAAATAAAATTGCTTATCAAATTAATTAAACCCTGTTTAATAAGCAAATCATTTTGTGTTGGATTAACGAAATACGTTTCAACTTTTCTTTGCGTATTAAAGGCTTCTTTTAATTGATATTGGCCATCGTCTTTTAAAATTAGAAAAGTGCTTTTTATATTTTCAATGTTTTCACCAAATTTATGCTGTAAAATATTTTCGGTAATGTATGGCTTACAAAACCGATTATGATCAAACTTTATTCGCTTTGATTCAAACTCACTTAATGTAATTGGTATAGCAGGGACAAATCTTCCTAAACTACCTTCTACAGCATGCAAGGGTATGCTCCATATTCTAAAAAACCCAAGGATATGATCTATACGAAATGAATCAAAATAATTATTCATTTGGGCAAAGCGTTTGCGCCACCATGTATAATTATCAGCCTGCATTGTTTTCCAATTATAAGTTGGAAAGCCCCAGTTCTGGCCATTCACTGCAAAATCATCCGGTGGAGCCCCTGCTTGTTCATTGGTATTATACAATTTCGGATCTACCCATACATCACAACTATTGGGAGATACACCAATAGGAATATCGCCTTTTAATATAATCCCTTTTTTATGTGCATAGTCACTGGCTTCTTTTAACTGCAAATGCAAATGATATTGAATGAAATAATGAAAACAGATTTCGTCATAATGCGGTTGTGACGGCGAAACTAATTTTTGAATAGCATCTTCATTATAATTTTTATGTGATTTCCAATGTAAGAAATCAGCTGTTTGATATTTGTCTCTTAAATAGCAGTAAGCGGCATAAGGAACAAGCCACTCATTGTTTAATTCAAAAAAATTAAAATAACGGATATCAGTTAAAAAGATTTCTTTCTTTTCAAGAAATATTTCTCTTAAAACTGAGATCTTAAATCTCATGACAGCCTCATAATCAAGGTCAGGTTGCTGATATAAACTCTTTTTCTTTTTATTTAATGGACTTATTAACGAGGCATAATGCCCACTGGCTACGGTATCAATATTTATGTAAATGGGATGTAATGCAAAAGCGGATATTGCCGAATAGGGATAAGAATCTTTAGCTGTACTTGTTGCAGTAGTGTCATTAACAGGAAGAAACTGTAATAATTTTAATCCTGTTTGCTTTGCCCAATCCACCAACAATTTTATATCATTAAACTCACCCGTACCAAACCCATTTTTACTCCTTAAACTAAAAACAGGTATAGCAAGCCCAGCTCCTCTCCATATTTTTTGCAGCTGAATAAACCCATCATGCAAAACAATTTTTTGATCTTTTACAGGTTGGGCAAATAATACCCTGTCAGTACCCTCTTCATAGGTAAAAGTCTTGCTTTTAGTATTATAAATGCCGTATTTATACCTGAGTGGAAAATCTTCTTTATTAAACTTTATTTTTAGACTATACCAATTATCCAACTGCTTTAGGGGCAACAGTTTTTTTACATCCCAGTTTTTAAACATTGCTCCGGAGCCTGTAATGCACACCCATTCATCTGAAGTTAATAAAGGAGTTTTTACTTTAAATTGATGTGTATAATACCTCGGCTCTTTTATTTTGGAAACTTTATAAGGTTGACGATGTAAAACCTGCGAAAAAGGCTTTGTGTAAAAAACATTATTAATGTTACTCTCAGCATTCCAGGTATCTATTAATACAATTTCTTTTCCCAAATAATCTAAAAGATTAATTACCCGGTCTTTATCCGCATCCACAATGTCTGCATTACCCTCTTCGCGTAAAATATATCGATAACTTACTTCTTTGATATTTTCATTAGGGGGAATTTTAATTTTTCCCATCCAGAAATCATTATTAAAATATGATAGTCCAAAAGCGGTTTCGGCATTCTCATTTCCCAATGCATCAATATCACCTGAAACAAAAAGTGATTGACCAAACTTTGTTTGATAGCGTAAATAAAAGCAAACTGTCATTAAAAAAATTAAATAGAGGGCAATTTAAAACGTTTCTCTCAAAATCAACGAAGTATACAATTTTTAGACTGCAAAATATACAGTCTTTAGCGTACCCTCACAAAATCCCAGTCGAGAAAATAAAATAATAATTATTCAAATCTGGTTTTAGGATAAATATTTGTGGTAAATTTATATTGAATTTATTTATACACCTTTAAAATTATTGATTTATGAATTTAAAAAATTTATTAAAACCTTTAATGGTTGCTTTTCTTATCTCCATCACAGTTCCTGCTATTTCTGACCCGATAACCGCTCCTAAAGCGCCGGGGAAGGATGCTAATGCGGCTGTGCAACCCATGCTTAACCGTTTACAGGAAATAAAAGATATGGATAAAAGCAGCCTTAGCAAAACTGAAAAGAAAGAGCTTAGAAATGAAGTAAAGGGGATAAAAAAAGAAATGAAAGCCGCTAAAAACGGAGTTTTTCTTTCAGTTGGCGCTGTTATAATTATTATTTTGTTGTTGATATTATTACTCTAAGAGGAATAATACATCTTGTTTCCCCAACATATTATAATGTGTTGGGGATTTTTTATGGGTTATTGACAAAATTAGAAAACGATTCTACCCAAGATGATTGTCCAAAAATTATAATCCAACATCCCTGTTTCTGAAACGGGATGCATTTAATGTGTTGCCAATACTTCCTCCTAATCCAATCCTATAATCGATGATTGTTTTACCACCATTTCGGGATCCTGTAACAACATCAAATCGAAAGATCTTAAAAATATTTTCCAACCCCACAAAGAATTCCGCATAACTGTTATTCTTATTAACGTAAAATGCATTAACCCCATCTACTATATGCCAGTTAAGTCTTTTAAACAAAGGAATTTTATTAGTAACCAACCCATTGTAATGGTGCTCAAAGTTAAGAATACCGTAAACGCTGCCTGTTGTGAATGCTGAATAATAAGGCAACAATTGAAATGTATTCATGTACTCCTTTGCTATCACCGATTCATTACCATTAAAAAATTGGTAGTCTTGTATAAACACTTTGCTATTGTTCAAAAATCCAGCTGCAGCAATTTTATAATTAATCGTACCTCTCAACTTTAGATTAACATCATCTGAAATAGTGAATTTCCATTTATCAAAATCCACATCACTTCCAAATATTGTATTAAACCCATGTGAAAGATTTAAAGCAAAGGTTGGATAGTCTGAACCTATAGCAACCTTACTTCGCGGAAATTGTATGTACCGCTGCCCGGGTTGTATACTCAAGTCAACAGAAGCAATAACTGCCTGGTGCCTGTTGAATTGTGATGAGATGATTAAAAATGGAAAATTAGGAGTAAGTTTTGATTTGTTATTTTTTGAGATCACAAAATCACTTGTATTATTCAAAGGAATTCTATCTTCATACAAGGCATCAATTTTAAAACGGAATCCATTTTCAAAACGTTTTAAGAAAGCCACATTGCCAAAGATATTTTTATAGATTTTTAAATTATTATGCCCATATAATAATGTGCTCAAAGTATTTCCTAATTCAGAAATATTACTTTCTTTATTGAACTGGCTCACCCTTGTTCCGCCCGAAATGGTGAAAGTTTCACGCCTGAATTTTTTGTCGAGGCTCTCTTCCCTCGTTCTAAAGCTTAAGCCCAGCCAGGCGTTTAGCAAATTATTGCTGAAACCATAACGGATATT
>JBBJOK010000218.1:0-5374 GCA_037721545.1 Chitinophagaceae bacterium | reverse complement strand
GTAACGGATTGAATTGTGTTGATGAGTGAGAGTGCATTGGTGCCTGCCTCTACCACTGCTATGCCTGTTGGTACAACGGAGTGTACATTGGGTGTTAGCTTAGTTATGACCGGAATGTGTGCGGTTTCCATCACCCACTCCACTACCATCTTTGCAATTTCAGGATCTTGCCCAACAGCAGCGCCCATGCCTCTTTCGGTCATGCCGTGTGGGCAACCAAAGTTGAGTTCGAAACCGTGTGCACCGGTGTCTTCTACTTTTTTTATGATTTCGTGCCAACTGTTTTTATCATTATCAGCCATGAGTGAAACAACCATTGCACGGTCAGGAAAAAGTTTTATGCATTCTGCTATCTCTTTAAGGTTGATGTCCAATGGTCTGTCACTAATGAGTTCGATATTATTAAAGCCCATTACTCTTGCGCCATTAAAGTTTACTGCAGAATAACGTGAGGAAACATTTTTTACCTGTGAGCCTAAGGTTTTCCATACTACTCCCCCCCATCCTGCTTCGAAAGCACGGAGCACATTTATTTTTTTATCAGTTGGCGGTGCACTTGCAAGCCAGTATGGGTTGGGGGATTTTATGCCGAGGAAGTTTGTCGATAAGTCTGCCATAATGAAAATTATAGTTTTTAATTTGTAGCGCAAAGAGCGCTGAGGTTTCGCAAAGGGCCTCAAAGAGTCTTTGCGATGCTTTACGCTTTCTTTGTGTTCTTTGCGTTACTGTTTTTGTGCCTCACCACCCTTCCTCCTCTCCCATAGAGAGGAGGCGGCACTGCGAAATATATTTCAACATTTATTTCTACCACTTCATCATTTTAATATATCTCAACATTGCGAAATTTGCAGAGCTAATTTTTCATTTTCAAAATGTCTTCAGCCCTTGCGACCGTCATTGTGAGATGGCGGTTCTCTCCGCCAACTGGCGGAGGAATTAGAGGGGGTTTAGATATTGCAGAATTGCCGCTGCTCCATCCTTTCCCGCCTGCACCGCATCCACAACTTCTTTACCGCCATTAACTGCATCACCGCCGGCAAAAACACCTTTGATGTTTGTACCAGCTTTTTCTTTCACAATAATTTTTCCTTTGTTATTTTCCAAACCATTTTCTTCAACCAATTCCATGAACGGGCTTTGCCCTGTTGCTTTAATTATCATGTCGCATTCTATGGTAATTGTTTCGCCTGTGCGTATGGGTGCAGGTTTTCCGGAAGAATCGGGAGCACCGAGTTTCATTACATCACAAACCAATGCTTTTACTTTTCCATTTTCTCCGGCTATGGCGACAGGGGCTGCAAGCCATTTAATTTTGCAACCATCTAACATTGCAATGTCAAGCTCAACCTGTGTACAATTTTTTTCTGCTTCACTTCTTCTGTATACCATTGTTACTTCTTTTGCGCCTAGACGTTTGGCTTGTGTTGCTGCATCAATTGCCGTCATGCCCATACCAATTACAGCAACTTTATCTCCTACGGGAACATTGGGATAACCTTTCGTTCTTACATCATAAATAAAACTGATGGCATCTTCAACACCCTCCATTTCTTCGCCGGGAATATTTAATTGGTTGGCTAAGCCAACTCCCATTCCCAGATATACTGCATCATATTCTTTTTGCAAGTCTGAAAGTGTTACCTCTTTTCCTAGACTTTGATCGTATTTAATCTCTATGCCACCCAGTGAAGTAATAAAATCAACTTCATCCTGGCAAAACTTTGGCGTTACTTTATAAGCAGCTATTCCGTAAGTCATTAGACCGCCGCCTTTACTTTCTTTTTCAAAAACAGTTACATCAACTCCTTCCCGTGAAAGCACATGAGCGCAGGAAAGTCCTGCTGGTCCTGCACCTACGATTGCAACCTTTTTTCTCCCGATAGCTATCGGGATGGATTTGCGGTCAAACAATTTCCATTTATTTTCAATTGCAGGCTCTGTTGACCAGCGTTGCAGTTTTGCAATTTCAATTGGTTTTTCATGCAGGAGGTTATAAACGCATGCGCCTTCGCATAATTTTTCTACAGGACAAACCCTTGAACAACCCCCGCCAAAAATGTTCGAAACAAAAATCGTGTGTGCAGAACCTTTGATGTTATCCGTTGTTATCTGTTTAATGAACTTTGGAATATTAATTCCTGTTGGGCAACTTTTAGTGCATGGAGCATCATAACAAAAAATGCAGCGGTTGGCTTCCACCAATGCAGCTTCTTTATTTTCAAATGGCGGATGAATATCGCTGAAGTTTTCAGCGTAATCTTTTTCCGGTAACCTGCTATTTTGAATTGACATGTGTTAATTAATAATCGGTTTCCATTCTGTAATATTACACTCCTACGGAGTTGTTTGTAATCTCAATTTAATTGCTACTACTAATAGTAAGCCTCTAAGAGGCTATCAAAAACTTACACCCTAAGTTCTCCCTTTAGGGAGACAGAGGGGTTTACAGCTCCACCAATTTACCATACGTCTCGGGTCTCCTGTCTCTGAAAAACTGCCAGGTGCTTCTAACCTCTTCTATCATATCCAGATCAAACTCTGCAACAAGTAATTCATCTTTATCTTCTGATGCCTGAGCGAATATTTGTCCACGTGGATCTACGAAATAAGATGAGCCATAAAACTTACCAAGATTCCAGGGCTTCTCTTCTCCTACTCTATTTATGCAACCCATGAAATATCCATTAGCTGCTGCATGTGCAGGTTGCTCGAGTTTCCATAAATATTGAGATAAACCTGCCACAGTTGCAGAAGGATTGTAAACAATTTCAGCGCCGTTTAATCCCAAACATCTTGCGCCATCAGGAAAGTGGCGGTCATAACAAATGTACACACCGATCTTTGCATACTTAGTCTGAAACACAGGATAGCCAAGGTTTCCGGGCTTAAAGAAAAACTTTTCCCAAAAGCCTGAGGTATGCGGAATATGATTCTTTCTATACTTGCCCAGGTATGTTCCGTCAGCATCAATTACGGCTGCTGTGTTGTATAAAAATCCTGCCTGCTCTCTTTCATAAACGGGAACAATAATTACCATATTGTATTTTTTTGCATATTCGGCAAGCTTATCTGTTGTTGGACCTGGTACGGCTTCTGCGGAAGCATACCATTTTTTATCCTGTCCCGGGCAGAAATAAGGCGTATTAAAAATTTCCTGAAGGCAAAGGATTTGCACACCTTTTTTTCCGGCTTCTTCAATCAACGGAATATGTTTATCATACATTGCCTCTACAATTTCTTGTATTGTTCCTTCGCCTTCTGTTTTAGGCAAACTCATTTGAATTAAACCTGATTTGATGATTCGTGGCATTTGTTATGGTTTAGTTTTAAAAGTTTTTGTTTGCTGGCATTTGATTTTCATGTCATCATCGTTGTGTCACTCACTTCATCTTTTTGTTAACTACTCATCAAGGCTTCGACAAGTTCAGCCTGACAGTTTAAATTATTTGAGAAACTTTATTTCTCTTTATAAATTTACCAAATCCTTTTTCAATTTTGCATTCATTATTTTCAATAGCAACTTCACCTCTTAATAAAACTGTTTTTACTTTCCCAGTAACTTCCCAACCTTCATAACCACTATAATCAACATTCATGTGGTGCGTTTTTGCAGAGAGCGTATGCTTTTCATTGGGATCAAAAATTATAATGTCTGCATCGCTGCCAATTGCAATGGTTCCTTTTCGTGGAAACATCCCAAAAATTTTTGCAGGATTTGTACAAGCTACTTCTACATATTTATTTAAAGTAATTTTATTTTTTACAACACCTTCACTGAATAGAAGTTCCATTCTATTTTCTATAGCTGGATGACCATTTGGTATTTTAGAAAAATCCTTCTCTCCCATCTTCTTTTGCTCCCACATAAACGGGCAATGATCTGTCGCAACAACATTTACCACTCCCTGGTTAATTCCTGCCCATAACGTTTCCTGGTCTTTCTTTTCACGCAATGGCGGACTCATTACCCATTTTGCTCCTTCAAAATCTTTTTCATAAAGAGATGCATCAAGAATTAAATATTGAATACAAGTCTCCACAAAAACATGCTGGTTTCTTTTAGTTGCATTTCGAACTGCATTTAATGCGCCTTCGCAGGTTAAGTGAACGATGTAACCGGGGCATCCTGTGTAATTTGCCATGTCAACAAACCGTTCACTTGCTTCAGACTCTGTTACTTCCGGCTGGGAAAGATAATGATAGAGGGGAGATAACTTTCCATCTTTCCTATGCTTTTGAACAAGGTAATCTATCATATCACCATTGGTTGCATGCACATTTATAAGGCCCCCATGCTTTTTAACTTCTTCCATCAACCCTATCATCTGCCTGTCATCTATCATCAATGCACCTTTATATGCCATGAAAGTTTTAAAAGATGTAATGCCTTCTTCTTCAATAAAATGTTTTATTTCTTTTTTAGTGTTTTCATTAAAATCAGTTACAGCCATGTGAAAACTATAATCGCCAACTGAATTTCCTTTTGCCCTGCTATTCCAGTCATCCAAAGCTGATTGTAAAGATTTTCCCTGTGTTTGCAAAACAAAATCGATAACTGTAGTTGTACCTCCAAACAAGGCAGCTCTTGTTCCTGTTTCATAGGTATCACTGGAATATGTTCCCATAAAAGGCATATCCAGATGCACATGCGGATCAATGCCTCCGGGGAAAATTAGTTTACCGGAAGCGTCAATTTCTTTATTAGCTTTTACATTTAAATTTTCCCCGATGACAGAAACCGTCTCGTCTTCAATAAAGATATCCGCAACATAATCATCCGTTGCTGTAATTACTCTTCCGTTTTTAATTAATATAGACATGAGTTTGATCTTTCTATTTTTTAATCCCAATTCTTTCTCTTTCTTCCCAAACTTTACTATTTGATTTTTCATCCAATAAATTTTCTATCGAATCATAAATATTTCCTAACTGAATATCATGTTCATCAATTCGTTCTTTTAATTGTTTAAATAAAACTGCAAGTTCATCTTTTTGCAATACTAGTTTTCTCAAAGCAATAAATGCTCTAACAACCGCTATGTTCATTTTCCTGGCTTTGGGACTTTTTAATATGCTTGAAAGCATTGTTACGCCATGTTCTGTAAATGCATAAGGAAGTTTTCTTCTACCACCCCAACTTGATATCACATTTTGTGATGTCTGGGAAGCTTTAGAACTTGAAATCACATTTTGTGATGTCAAGATATTTTGCCACTCTTTTAAGGTTAACTGAAACATAAAATCTTTCGGGAAGCTATCTATATTTCGTTTTACAGCCTGATTAAAAACCCTTGTTTCAACGTCGTACAGTTCTGCCAAATCAAAATCAAGCATAACTTTTTCCCCTCTTACTTCATAAATCCTATTTTGAATT
>JBBJOK010000217.1:0-5379 GCA_037721545.1 Chitinophagaceae bacterium | reverse complement strand
ATATTAAATATTATCTTGCGAAACTAATTATCACATTGAAAGTGAGTTGTTTTATATGAGGTAACTTTTAAACTTTTAATACTTTACAATATCTTCACTTTATGAACAAAAGAAAAAGCGGACTGCTTTCCCTGTTATTGTTTACAGTAGTGGCAATTCTTTATATTATTCACTTAAATAATATTGCTACAATTCCTGAAACTGTATTGCTTATTGTTCGGTGGATCTTTATTGCAAGCACATTATTATATGCAATTTATAAACGTTCATTAACCACATGGATTTTGGTGAGTATGATAGTAGGGGTGGAGATAGGCTTAACTTTTCCGGCATTTTCTCAAAATCTCCAATTCCTCAGTAAAATATTTCTTCGGTTAGTGAAAACAATTGTAGCTCCTTTATTGTTTGCTACGTTAGTGGTTGGTATTGCCAGTCATTCTAATTTAAAACAGGTAGGCCGCATGGGATGGAAATCACTTTTGTATTTTGAAGTGGTTACAACCCTTGCATTAGTAATTGGATTAGTATTTATAAATATTACAAAAGCAGGAGTTGGTATAATAGTGCCACCGGGCCTGTTAAAAGAATTGCCGGAAACTAAAATAAAAACCTGGCAAGATCATATCATTGATATTTTCCCAGAGAATATTATTAAATCTATTTATGAAGGAAATGTATTACCCATTGTTGTCTTCAGCGTAATTTTCGGTATTGCCTTGGCTCTTTTAAATGAAAGGAAGAAAAAACCTATGCTGGAGTTTACTGAGAGCCTGGCAGAAGCCATGTTTAAATTTACAAACATCATAATGTATTTTGCACCTTTTGGTGTAGGGGCTGCAATTGCAGTCACCGTCGGACATTTAGGTATTGATATTTTAAAGAATCTTGCGCTTCTTCTTATAACATTATATATCGCACTGATTGTATTTATATTATTTGTATTGCTTCCCATAGCAATTTGGGTAGCCAGAGTTCCAATAAAAAAATTCATACAGGCCATAAAGGAACCGGTATCCATTGCCTTTGCAACAACGAGTTCTGATTCGGCTTTACCAAAAGCTTTGGAGAATATGGAAAAATTTGGGGTGCCTCGAAAAATAGTGTCATTTGTTATCCCAACAGGGTATACATTTAATTTAGATGGTACTACCTTATATCTTTCATTAGCATCTGTTTTTGTAGCACAGGCAGCAGGGCTGCACCTTTCATTTGGAGAACAATTATTAATTGGATTTTCATTAATGCTTACCAGTAAAGGAGTAGCGGCAGTGCCCAGGGCTTCATTGGTTATCTTGATAGCTACGGCAAGTACCTTTGGTTTTCCTTTGTGGCCCATAATGGCCATTTATGGTATTGATGAATTAATGGATATGGCAAGAACTTCTGTGAACGTAATTGGGAATACATTAGCAAGTTGTGTTATTGCAAGGTGGGAAGGAGAATTTGATGATGAAAAAGCACTTGCATTTGAACCAAATGAAATACTTGTTTCAGATAACGAATTTGTAGAAACAAATAAATAATTAGATAATAAAAAAATCCACCTATGGAAATTTTGGGCATTAGTTTTACAGATCTTTTAAATCCGCAGTTTTATATTGAGAATGGTGGTTTATGGATGATCCTTTTTATTGTATTTGCAGAAACCGGGTTGTTCGCAGGATTCTTTTTGCCAGGGGATGCGTTACTCTTTGTTACAGGCATCTTTAGTTCCACGGATAAAACAGGGCCGGGTATTGTTTCATCAGCATTATTTGAAACTAATAATCAATGGGCAGATCTTGGGATACTATGGATATTAATAACAACCGCCGGCATACTCGGAAACTTTGTGGGCTATTGGTTTGGTAAAAGAAGTGGTCCCTATTTATTTGAAAGAAAAGATACATTCTTTTTCAAGAAAAAATACTTACGGCAGGCTCATGATTTTTATGAAGAGAATGGAGGTACGGCTATTATTATAGCAAGATTTTTACCACTTGTAAGAACTTTTGCTCCGATAGTTGCGGGTATTGTGGGCATGGATAAAAAGAAATTTGCTTATTATAATATAATAGGGTGCATGCTTTGGGTGGGCAGTATGTTAGTGGGTGGACATTTTTTACAAAGATTTATTCTTAAAGAATTTGATTTTGATCTGAAAGAACATCTTGAAATTATTGTTATAGGCATTGTACTCATATCAACTTTCCCGGTATTTTGGAAACTATTCATTAGTAAAAAGAAATCTCCAAACCTGGAGATTGGTAAAGAAATAACAAAAGAAAAACTTACTCCTCCTCCCTCTGCATAATATGAACAAGAGTAATTATGGAATATTCTCACTGCCTGTTATAGTAGCTGCATTAGGATATTTTGTAGATATCTATGATCTGTTATTATTTACTATTGTAAAAAAACCAAGCATGCTTGCTGTGGGTTCAACAGAGCTTACCCTTCTTGCTGATAGTACAAAAGTAATTAACTGGCAGATGGTTGGTTTATTGTTGGGAGGGATCATATGGGGAGTGCTTGGCGATAAAAAAGGCAGACTTTCCGTTTTATTTGGTTCTATTATTTTGTACTCTGTCGCCAATTTTATTACCGGTTTTGTTCAAACAGTTGATCAATATGCTACCTGGCGTTTTGTAGCAGGATTGGGCCTGGCCGGGGAATTAGGCGCCGGTATAACATTAGTGAGTGAATTATTATCAAAAGAGAAAAGAGGTTTGGGTACATCCTTAGTAGCTGCAATAGGATTAAGCGGTGCTGTTGTTGCTTATTTTACTTATCAATTTACAGATGACTGGAGACTTTGTTATAAAATTGGAGGAGTGCTGGGGATTCTTTTACTTTTTCTAAGGGTTAGTGTTGCTGAATCAGGTATGTTTAATATGGCCAAGCAAAAAAATGTTACGAGGGGTAACTTTTTTATGTTTTTTAATGATGCAAAAAGATTTAAAAAGTATTTTTTAGCAATACTCATAGGTTTGCCCACATGGTATGTTATTGGTATTCTCGTAAATCAAAGTGACCGATTTGCTAAAGCTATGTTTGGGAGCAGCACATTAGATTCCGGCCGATCTATAATGTTTGCATACATTGGTATTTCCTTAGGTGATATTGCGATTGGGCTGGTGAGCCAATATTTTAAAAGTCGTAAAAAAGCTTTACTTATATTTTATATCCTCTGCATTATTTGCTTGTATATTTTCTTCAGCAGTTTAAATAATTCAGATGCGTCAATGTATGTTATCTGTGCTGCCCTTGGCTTCAGCACTGGTTTTTGGGCCATCTTTATAACAATGGGTGCAGAGCAATTTGGCACAAATCTGAGGGCAACAGCCGCAACTACTATTCCCAATATGGTTAGAGGCGCATTGCCATTAATCAATCTATTATTTCTTGATTTTTTCCAGAGAAACCTGCAGTGGGAAATTTTAAAGAGTGGTATGGTTACCGGTATAATTGTAATGGTGATTACACTGATTGCCTATTATTTTACCACAGAAACTTTCCATAAAGATCTAAATTATATTGAAGGTGAACCCCATTCTTAATCACTAACTGATTCCGAAAAAATCGTGTAATCGATATTATTCGTGGCTATAAAATTTCTTATCATACGTTTTTCTTCCATAGGTGATATTGTACTTACAACACCGGTAATGCGATGTTTAAAAAAGCAAGTACCCTTATCAGAGGTGCATTTTCTTACAAAACATTTATTTAAAATCGTTACCGCATCTAACCCTTATATTGATAAATTTTTTTATTATGATAATAATCTGAATGAAATAATTGAAGAGTTGAAAATAGAAAACTACGATTACGTTATTGATCTGCATGATAATTTTCGTTCTAATAAAATAAAGAGGGAGCTCAAAAAAAAATCTTTCACAGTTGATAAGTTAACTGTACAAAAATTTTTTCTTACAAGGTTACATCTCAATTTCATGCCTGGTATACATATAACAAAACGAAGTCTTGAAACGGTAAAAAGCTTTGGAGTGAAAGATGATGGCTTAGGGCTTGATTATTTTATACCTGATAATGATAAGGTTTCTGAGAATGATCTGCCAACCTCTCATCTTGCAGGTTATATAGCTATTGTTATCGGAGCTTCTTACAGAACAAAAAAATTACCAGTGCATAAGTTACAGGAATTATGCATTAAAATCCCGTTACCTGTTATTTTAGTAGGAGGCGAGGAAGATGTTAAAGAAGGAATGATGGTTTCAAAAATTGACCCAATAAAAATTTATAATGCATGTGGTAAGTTTAATTTAAATGAGTCTGCTGATCTGGTAAGGCGGTCGCTGTTAGTAATTTCAAACGATACGGGTTTACAATATATCGCATCTGCATTTAAAAAGCCAATAATTGCGATCTGGGGAAGCACTTCTCCAAAACTTGATGTGGAGCCTTTTTATGGAGATTTATTTATGAAACATCAAACAGGTAAAATTTACGAAAACATTATGGTACCCGGTTTGTGGTGCCAGCCATGCAGTAAATACGGCAGAGACAAATGCCCCCTGGGCCATTTTAAATGCATGAAAAAAATCTCTATTGATAAAATAGTTAATCATGTCAATATTCTCTTAAGAAAATAGCCTTTAACTTTTTATTTCAAATCTAGTGGTCATTTTTGTGTTTAATTCTTACCCGATATCCGCATGTTTAAAAAGCTATTTTCTTTTTTTCCCTTCATTTTTATCTGCATCAGTTGTTATTCTCAAAAAGTTTTGGTTACTGTTTTCATGCATGATAAAGTTGCCAAATCATCAAGTGATACTATTTATCATGATCCAAACAAGCGGCTCACCTGGCAAGATTTTAAAGGTGTTCCGGACCTTAAGCATTTTGGAGGCGCTGTAACTGCATCAGGTTATGCCTTTGATGCCGATATAAAAATGGATAGCAAAACAATGTACCTAACCATTGGTGTCTATGTGTTTTATAATAAAAAGCAATCCTGGAAAAAACCCAGCATTAATTCTAATTATCATCTGCTACATGAACAGTTGCATTTTGATATAACCAGATTGGGCGCAGAAAATTTTATAAAGCAAATAGTAAATTCTAAATTTACTAAAGACAATTATAACCAGTTATTGACAACAGTCTTCGATAAATCTTATGATGAAAATATAGTTATGCAAGAGCTATATGATAGGGAAACCCGGCATAGTATAAACAAGCCCGAACAATTAAGGTGGAACGCTAAGATTGCAGAGGAAATGAAAAAACTAAAATAACAAGCTTGTAAACATACAATGCTTCCCCATTTTTTAAATCCAGCATCTCCTTTTTGTAATTTTATAAGTTTACAACAAGAACAGGTATTTTTAATTCATGCCGAACAGAGTTTATTGTTTCACCATAAATAAAATCTTT
>JBBJOK010000216.1:0-5403 GCA_037721545.1 Chitinophagaceae bacterium | reverse complement strand
CAGAAATTGCTTTTAATATTTTGCAGAGAAGTGTAAATGTGTTGATGATGAATTAGAATTATTTTGATTTTTTTAGTTATATCTAAAATCAAAGATTTTAATTAACCGGGGTTTATAAGTATAAGCTTGATATGATTTCTTTAAAAAAATAAATTGCTTATTTTAATGCTTTTACCTACTTATATTAGAAGTATCCTTGTATTATTTTTATTAGTTATTGGATGTATAAATAATAATAAAGAAAAAGAAGAATTCTATGAAGATGGTAAATTAAAAAAAATAGTCTATTATATTGATGATAAAAAAAATCGCATAGAATTAAGTTACTATCCAAATCAAAAGTTTTCCTCTATAAAAAAATATTCCAAGGGATTTCTTAATTCTGAGGCATTATGGTTTTATGAAAATGGATTTTTAGAAGAAAAATCTTTCTTTAAAAATGGAAAACAAAATGGCGTGGCTTATTATTTTTATTCTAATGGCATATTAAAAGCGTACCGAAATTGGGTAGATGACAAACAGATAGGATATGCAGAAGATTATTGGTAAAATAATGGCGAATTAAAAGTGCTTTATTATTTTAATAATGGAAACATTCAGTATAAGAAATTCTTTGACACATCTGGTCATTTACTTAAGGAAAAAGGTATTCATCCATAATTAATACCCTTTACTGGCATCCTCACCCTACATTCATTCCAAATTAGGATATAGATTTTATCATGAAAATTTTATGAAAATGGTGAGGCTGAATTTAAAATACTTAAATATTATATGGATAAATTATGGTCTGTAATGTCGGGTGAGGACACCGCCAGATGAGTGGGAAATTTTTATTAAAAGATATCTAATGCAGTATTTAAAAATAATAGCTAAAACCTTGGTTCTAGTATCATTACTTTTTAATATAGTAAATCTAGTCGACTTGTTATTTAAAAGCAGCATCTATGAGAAGTATTTTTATCTAAAAACACTACACAATAACTTAGCTTGGTTTTTATTGCTGCTAATGGTTTTGCAAGTCATTTTATTAATAATGCGATACTTTGCTAAGGACAGGATTTTTATTTACATCATTCTTTTAAATATTGTACTATTTGGTATTATAGCTTATTATGAATTGTATAAAAACCCAATGCCTTCTTGCTGACGGGTGTCCTCACCCGACATTTATTCCAAATTAGGATATAGATTTTATCAGGCAAATATCCTGAAACCAGTGAGGATGAATTTAAGATACTTCCGCTTTAATATGGGTAAATTGTGATTGAGGAAATGTCGGGTGGGGACACCCGCAAGAGAGTGGGCAGAGAAACTGAATGTGTTGATGATGAATTAAACCGCTGACCATTAAATCATAAGAAATTTGTTTTTTTAGTAAATCCATAAAATAAAAAAAATGAGCAGTGCATTTGTAAAAGAAAGTGAGGAACAATGGTTACACGATATACAACCAACGCTACATGCTCTTATCGTATATCTCACAGGAGAAAATAATGGTATCAGGGTTTATGAAAAGAAGAACTTTGTTGATAAAAAAGGCAAAGAAATCTATGAAATGAGCAACGGATTATCGTATGCAAAAGACGATAACAGCAAATGGTATGTAGTGTAAGTAATATTATATTTTAGATGAGGACTGAACTTTTTATGAGCGTATTAATTCACAATCTTATTTACTATTTCAGAATTATTCCCCCTAAGGCCGGCAGGTGAATATTTAATTCAAAGATCCTTTCTTTTTTGTTTACCATTTTTACCTGGATATCCGGATTTAATACATCACCGGTTCCCCAATATTTTTTAGCATCGCTATTATAAATTTCTTTCCAGTGAGGTTTATTTTTTGCATACACCTTCCAGTTGTTTCGTACTACCGGGGTCATATTTAAAATAATAAGCAGGTCGTTATTGCTTCTTTTGCCTTTTCTTCTAAAACAGATAACACTTTCATCGCGATGATTCAGGTCGATCCATTCAAAACCTTTTGGGCTAAACTGATACTCATGCAGTGCAGCTTCATCAGTATACAAATGATTTAAATCTTTTACGCATTGCTGCATCTTTTTGTGAGGATCAAACTGTAAAAGTTCCCATTCAAGTTCAGTTTTATAATTCCATTCAGATGTTTGCCCAAATTCATTTCCCATAAAAAGATGTTTGGTACCCGGATGAGTAAACATATATGTATATAAGAGCCGAAGGTTGGCAAATTTCTGCCATTCATCTCCGGGCATTTTGTAAATCATCGGCGATTTGCCATGTACCACTTCATCGTGGCTAAGGGGCAGCATAAAATTCTCATCGTAAAAATACATCATGCTGAAAGTGAATTTATCCTGATGATGTTTTCTTACGATAGGATCCATTTTAAAATAATTCAACGTATCATGCATCCAGCCCATCATCCACTTCATCCCGAAGCCTAAACCGCCTGCGTGTGTTGGCTTAGAAACATTTGGCCAGTCCGAGGCTTCTTCGGCAATAGTTTGTACATCCGGAAAGTCGCGGTATATGGTTTCGTTAAATTCTTTTATAAAAGCAATAGCTTCAAGATTTCCATTACCGCCAAATTTATTCAGTTCCCATTCCCCTTCCTTGCGTGAATAATCTAAACGAAGAATAGAGTTTACAGCATCAACACGTATACCATCTATATGAAATTTATCAAACCAAAATCTTGCGCTGCTAATTAGAAAAGATTTTACTTCCCCTCTTTCATAATTAAAAATATAAGAATTCCAGTCAGGATGAAAACCTTTGCGCATATCAGCATATTCATAAGTATGTGTTCCATCAAAAAAATGTAAACCATGAGCATCATAAGGGAAATGCGAAGGAACCCAATCCAGAATAACACCAATCTCTTCCTGATGAAATGCGTTTATCATTTCCATAAAATCCTGTGGCGTTCCAAACCTTGAGGTAGGTGCAAAATATCCTGTGCCCTGATAGCCCCAGCTTCCATCGAAAGGATGTTCCATCACCGGCATAAGCTCTACATGCGTAAACCCCATTTCTTTTACATACGGAACTAGCCGGGTCGCTATTTCTTTGTAACTATTATACAATTCTTCATTATGTTTTTCAGGTCGCATCCAACTGGTAAGGTGCACTTCATACACACTCCATGGCGATTTTAAAGAATTGTTCTTTTTTCTGTTGGTCATCCATCCTTCATCCTTCCATCCGTAATTCAGTTGCCATGTTTTAGATGCGGTTCGGGGTCTTTGCTCCCAATAGTTGGCATAAGGATCTCCTTTATCTGAGGTAATGCCTTTTTTCGTGCTGATATGGTATTTGTAATCTGAACCTTGTGGAATACCTGGAATAAATCCTTCCCATATTCCTGATTTATCTAAGCGAGCAAATAACGGATGCGATTGCTTGTCCCAATTATTAAAGTGGCCTATAACACTTACGCCTGTTGCATTTGGCGCCCAAACTGAAAAATAAAACCCCTTGGTTTTTGAAACCTCAAAAGCATGAGATCCGAATTTATTGTAAAGAGTGTAATGGGTGCCATTCTGATAGTTAATTATATCTTCATCAGTAAATAATGAATAATTCCATACCGGTTTAGAAGTATCAACAAAATGGATATCCTCATATGGAATTATTGTTTCTAACATGCAAATGCGTTTTGTGAATATACTATAACATTAAAGAATTAACGGTGAAGATTTGTTACCGAAAAATTTAAATTAAAACTAAAAAAATAGTTATTAAACTAAAGTATTAGTTGTATGTTTAACAATAAATAATATTTCAATAAAGGAAGGATTGGTATCAATAAAAAAGATGGTTCTGAAAAAAATGACAGGTGGGAGATCCGAAAACATTATTCTCCCGCCCAAATCTTTTTTTATGCCACTTATATAATTTGTAGTAGATATACGATTTAATTCGTAAGTTCGTTTTAACTTAAATTTAAGCAATCCGATTTAGTACTTTAAATAAATTAAATCATCTTGAAAATTAATTCTGCTATTACCCCTATCAACCAAAATAACATGTGTAAACTAATTGCTTTATTCACAAGTATATTATTAGGCATTTCTTCTTTTGCACAAACCGCAAATATTTCGGGCTCTGTAACTGATCCTAATGAAAAAAAGCCTGTATCAAATGCAGTAATTGCATTACTAACTCCCAAAGATTCCATATTATACAAGTTTACCAGGAGTAATGCCGAGGGAAAATATATTTTAAAAGATGTAAAACCGGGCGATTATATTTTAATGACCACCCACCCCTACTTTGCTGATTTGGTAGATAATGTTGTAATTAGAAATGATTTAGCGATACCGGAGATTGCCCTTATATCTAAAGCCAAATTGATGCAGGAGGTAATAATAAAAACCGGCAGCCCGATAAAAATCAGGGGCGACACTACTGTTTATACTGCTGATAGTTTTAAAGTAAGCGCTAACGCTAATGTAGAAGAGTTATTAAAAAAACTGCCGGGTATACAGGTTGATAAGGACGGCAAAATAAAAGCCATGGGAGAAACTGTACAAAAAGTTTTGGTTGATGGCGAAGAATTTTTTGGCGATGATCCGGGTATGGCAGTGAAAAATTTACGGGCAGATGCAGTAAAAGAAGTACAGGTGTTTGATAAAAAAAGTGACCAGGCAGAATTTACTGGGATTGATGATGGCAAAACACAAAAGACCATTAATCTTAAATTAAAAGAAGATAAAAAAACAGGGTATTTTGGAAAAATAGATCTAGCAGGAGGCCCCATAAAAAATATTGATCCCCGATACAATGATAATCTCCTCTTTAGTTCTTTTAAAGGCAAAAGAAAACTCTCTGCTTTTTTACTAAATGGAAATACAGGCCAGGATGGATTAAGCTGGCAGGATGAACAAAAATATGGTGGCAGCAGTGATAATATGACAATGAGTATGGATGACGATGGAGGTATGATGATGTTTATTGGGCGGGGAGGCACGTCAGACGAGGAACCGTATTTAGACCCACAAAACGGTTTTATTACAAATGTAAATGCCGGTGTACAATACAGTAATAAATGGAATGATAAGCACACCTTTAATTTATCCCCCAAATACAATAGTCAGAACTACGATAATCATAAACAAACATTTTCTCAAACTCAAGTGAAAGATTCAGTGTTAAATGAGTTTTCAGATGGCTTAACTAATATAAACAGGCATAATTTTAAAACGAGAGCAACCTATGATATAAAGCTAGATTCCAATAGCACACTGAAACTTACCACCAGTGCCAATTTTTATAGTACCGAAAGTGAAGAAGTCCGATCTTCAAGTACCACTGGAAAGTTTGGTACTTTAAAAAATTCGAGCAACCGTGTGTTGAAAACTAATAACGATAAAAATGCTTTATCAGGAAATCTGTTATTTAAACACAAATTTAAAA
>JBBJOK010000215.1:0-5413 GCA_037721545.1 Chitinophagaceae bacterium | reverse complement strand
CAACCAAATGCAGGATTATCATTATTAACGAGACAACTTTTTTCAGGACGGGTCAGTTCTTAATATTTATCTTTAACATGCTACTATCAGCAGTGGTTCGGGCTGACATTTATAAATTTAGCTTTTTGTTCTTAACTTCAACTTTAGTTTTTCAATCGGGCTGCGGTTACGGGCTGAAGAATATAAATTCCGGCAGAGCAGCAAGCCCTACCGTTGTGTGCAACCAATTAGGAAAATCACCACAATAAATTATTTTTATGTATTTAGAAAACAAAATAATTTTTAAAATTATTGCTCTGACTTTTCTAATTTCATCTTGCAAAAAGCTGAAAATATCTTGCTCAGGGAACTGTTCAGATGTCACTATATCAGGCTTTGTTTATGACAAATCATTGAACGTATTTATAGGAAACCAAGATATTGAAGTCTCTATAAATCCCAGAGGTGGTTGTTTGTTATGTTTAGCTAATATCATTGGTACAGGGAAGTCAAACTCTAGTGGCTTTTTTTCTATAAATACTAAATTTGACACTTCCCTTTCGGATAATAAATATTTACTAATTAAGGCTACTCCGACAGATAATTACTTTACCTATCCACAAAACTTTGGACCAGGTATAATAAATAATAAACAAAACATTCTATCCCAAAGTTTTTCAAATATAAATACTTCGACATTAAATAATTTAAGATTTAATTTCTACTCAAAAGCTTTATTAAAAGTAAACTTGCATAGAATATCAAATACAATAAATGATTACCCCTTGTTTCAAGAGTTTAATTTTGACAACACTACAACTTCCGTTATAGTGCTTAATGAGACAGCAACTAACAGAGATACATCTCTGACAATTTACACTGCATCAAACCTTTTGACAAAAATAAAAACATATCAACGACAAAGCCAAACTACTGTTAACACTAAATATGACTCGATCTTTTGCTCAAGCAATACCATAAACACAATTAATATTGACTATTAAAAATACGGTGGCTGCACACAACAAAAGGTTTTGCAAGCAGGGCTTAACATTGTATCAATCGGCTTCAAATCACTCTTTCGCTCTAATTCGGGCTGAAGTAACTCTTTTAAACTGAGAATAATTTTTTAAACTTTGAATAAATAATAGGCTTTTGTTTGTCAGGCTGAGATTTTTTAAAGCTCAACTGTCGGCAATACATGTTCATTATGCGCTACAGGACGAGTAATCATTAACTATGAAATTCATTATTGGGATAATACTTGCAACATTCACTTTTTTAAACGGCAAAGCGCAAGACTTGTTACCATTCAGGGCTGACACTCTTTGGGGTTACAGAGACAAACAAGGAGTAGTAAAAATTGAACCACAGTTTCAATATGCTACAAAGTTTACAGGTGATATTGCTATTGTAGCTAAGAACGATAGGTTAGGAGCCATTGACAAAAACAATTGTTTGATTGTACCCTTCCGCTATGAGTTCTTAAGTCCATTGGACACAGCAGAATTTTTATTCGGCTACCAAGCCAAATACTTTGGTGAACATATCATGGGTGTAATGACCAAGGATGAAAAAATTAAAATTCCTGCAGAGTACAACTATATTTCCAAGTATAAAAACACTTATACAGTAACAAAGGACAAAGACAGTATAATTGGGAAAAGCAGTATTGGAGATGTTCGGTCAATTACCCGTAATTATGGACTATTAGGCAGCGATGGCAAAGTCTTAATCCCTTCCAGGTACCACTCCATAAGATGGATAAACGACAGTCTTGTAGTAGTTGACAGTTCCTATTTGACTGATGATAAGAAGTATCTTAAAATAAACTCTGCACTCTTCACTAACATAGGGGAACAACTGACAGGTTTTGATTATATGGTATTAGGCAAGTTCATTGAAGGTGTTGCAAAAGCAAGAATTGATAATAAGTTCGGGTTCATTTATCCGACAGGCAAAGTAGCAATCCCAATTGAGTTTGAATATTGTGAAGACTTCATTAATGGTTATGCCCTTATCAAACAAGGTGAAAAATGGGGCGCAATTAATAAAAATGGTAAAATCATAATTGAGCCATTTAAAGATTATCAAGAAGTGAAGACAGAACTTAAGGAGAAGTACGGTAGGTAAAACACTTTAACGTTTGGTAATCAGAAAAAATACTTTAAATTGTAAGAAATAAAAGCCATGAAACTTTTAAAACTTTTTACTTTTGGATTGTTTGCAGTTTTTATATTCAGCAATTTCACGAAGCCGACTTCGAGTTTAGACGATAAGATTATCGAAATTTATTTCTCAAACAAACTTGATATAGTTGACCTTTCGAACATTAAAAAAGATTTACAACAAAAAGGAATTAAACTTGATTATAAGTCTTTAAAATTCGGAGAAGATGGCAAACTAACTCAAATCAATTATCATGTGAAGTCAGGAAATGTTAGTGGTGCTGACGAAACTGAAGATACCCAAAAGGAAATAGGATTTATAATCAATAACAATCCGAACTCCAAATATGGGATTATTGTAGGTGAAAAAGAATCAATTCAAAAACGAAGAGCAATTTTTGAAAAAAAGTAAATTGATTTTCACCCAACATGGTATTTCCTAAGAGCCGTTATTCAAAATAGACTGACAAGTTGATTCTCAATTAGCGATTAATTCATCATAGATACCACACTTGCACAAGTCTCAATCCGTTGTAAGTCCTGTTGGACATTCCCTAATAATCGAGGTTACAAGGGAGACTATTCAAAGTACAAACATGTAAAACTTAGCTGACAATTTTTATATGGACTAAGCCCTCCTTACAACACATTTAGACTGGATTGTTATTACTACAAATTGCCGATGCAGCCAAAAGAGTTGCAAAGGCAACACAAAAAAAATCATCTTGAAAAATATCCAACTTTTAACAGGGACGATTTTATTGCTAACAATTTTTTCATTTATTAAGTGTAAAAAAGAACCTAATAATCCTATACCACTGCTTTCATCCGAAACACAAACGGGAGCAAACACTTTTGGATGTAAAATAAATGGCGAGATTTATACTGCAAGGACTTTAGGGGCTTGTTATAATTACTTAGTTCAATATTACAAAAAGGACAGCTCTTTACTAATTAAGACAAATAATACATGTGCAAGCGGATTAAATATTAATGTTTATGGCATATCAGAAATAAAAGATTATCAGATTTTTAATCCCATTTCTAATGCCTATTACTATAACAATAGCAATACTAATTGTAGTTTGTATGAACGAACCAACTCATCTCAAACAGGCATAGTTACCATTACCAAGTTTGACTTAATTAATAAAATCGTTTCAGGAAGATTTACTGGTGTATTAAAACAAAATGGTTGCCCTGAAATAATCATAACAGAAGGTCGCTTCGATTTTATAATGACTGTTTATAACTAATAAACAATAAAAACAATTTGCAATCAAAAAACTTTTTAAATTCCTAACATCTACTTTTAGCATTCACTTTATGACCCCTAAAAACCTTCTTATGAAAACATTTATACTTTTCCTTTTATTATTAACAATTACAACAACTGCATTTACACAAATAAAGAAGGGACAATATCTTTTAGGTGGTGGTTTTAATTTTGAATCAACTAAAGATGAGAATTCCATTAACCCTACCAACAAATCAAATAATTTTTTTATCTCTCCTAATATTGGCTATTTCCTAATTGATAAAATGGCAAGTGGATTAAGAATTGACTTCAGTTCTTATGATTCAAAATCAGGAAATGTCGAGACACATTACACTTCAACTTCTATTTCACCATTCTTAAGATTTTATTTATTGCCCTCATCCAAAAAGGTTAATCCATTTATTGACATTAGTTACATACACAATAAAATCAAATGGAGTAGTTTCTCTAACCCAAGCTATTATGAAAAAGCAAAAGGGTATAATATTTCTGCAGGACCCGCTATCTTTTTAACAGACCAAATCGCTTTAGAATTTACTATAGGATATAAACATACTAAATCAGACAATTTCGAGAAGACCAAATCAAACGTAATCAATAGTGGATTTGGATTACAGATTCATTTAGGGGAAAATAAATACAGCCGATGACACCAGCTGCAGCAATGCTTAATTGTTGCGTGCTATATTGACAAAAACCATGAAAATTATAATTCTTTTTTTAATCGCTCCTATTTTGACAGTTGGACAAACTACTTACAATGGAAGCATAACAAATAAAAAAACAAAGGAAAAAATACCATTTGCCACAGTAGGGCTAATAAAAGAAAACATAGGGATAAATGCAACGGAAGATGGGGATTTCATATTGGTTTCAAAAAATGATAAGCTAAATGATACTTTAATTTTTTCTTGTGTTGGCTATGAAACTTTAAAACATCCAATTGACAAGAATAATTTAAGAAACCTTTCAATTGAGTTGGAAGAAAAAGTAAATGAATTAAGTGAGGTTGTAATTACCAATAAAACATCTTGGACATTTAATACTTTAAATGACTTTTCAAAATGCGGTAACAGTTTTGTAGGTTCAAGTGGGTATCAAACTCAATTGGCACAACATTTTCAAGTTCCAGCAGCCAATGCCATTCTTACAGCTTTAAAAATATGCAGAATGAGTTTAGGGCTTATAGACCCAGAAAAAACAATTTTTAGAATTAGAATTTATGATATGAACACTTTGACCAAAGCACCTTCTAATGATCTTTGCGACCAAGTTATCGAAGTAAAAACAAGAAGCAAAACGATTTCTCTAAATCTCCAAAAATATAAAATTCATATTCCAAATAAAGACTTTTTTGTCGCTATTGAATGGTTGAAAATTCCTTACAATGAAAGCAAAGGCAAAACCAAATTACCAGATGGTAAAGTTATTGAAACCATAAGTTACAGACCAAGTATTGGGTGGACAGATAACATCAGTTCTAAAATGGATCCGTGGATGCTTGATTATAAAAATATATGGAGACCGATGTTTAAAATGAATGGCAAAACCAGTGTTTCAATTTCAGCAACAGTAAAATATTGACAAGGAAATACAATACGCCACAAAAGTATTTGTAAAAGCAGGGCTTGACATTGTAACATTAACCATGAGCAAGCATCGGCAGGGGACTAGCTGACATTTATAAATTTGGCTTTTAACTGTTAACTAATGGATAAAAGCACCCAATGCAACATTATGAGCATTTAACTTGTCAATATTGCAGTAACAAAAATTTATTTCTAAATTAAAACTCATATAGAAATGCCAAAAATCTTACTTTCCATATTTTGCTTTACATTATTAATTGGTTCATCTAACTGCTCCAAATCAAATTCTTCTAAATGTGAGTATACTAGTCCACCCAATTCACTTTTTTTCTTGCTAAAAAAGGCAGGAAACAGATTGCCGGACTCTATTCTAAATAATCTTAAATTAAGTTATTATG
>JBBJOK010000214.1:0-5414 GCA_037721545.1 Chitinophagaceae bacterium | reverse complement strand
ATATTAAATAAAAAACCGAAAGCAATAAAGCTTTCGGTTAAAGATTATAATTATGTTAGGATTCCGCCTCTATCAAGCGAGGGCAGATTTATTTCATTCTTTTTTCCTTAATACGGGCACTCTTGCCACTTCTATCACGCAGGAAATATAATTTAGCCCTACGCACTTTACCTACTTTGTGCAACTTGATACTGTCAATATTTGGTGAGAATACCGGGAATAGACGTTCTACTCCAATACCATCACTTATTTTGCGAACTGTAAACGTTGCTGTTCCACCTTGGCCCTGGCGTTTAATAACATCGCCTTTAAAGCTTTGTATTCGTTCTTTAGTACCTTCCTGAATTTTATAATTGACAGTGATATTGTCTCCGGCTTTAAATTTAGGAAGTTCTTTTTTAGTAGTTAATTGTTCGTGAACAAAGGCTATAGCATCCATTTCTTTTATTTAAGGGTGCAAAGGTAAGCAAAGTTTAAAAGGTTTCAAAGTTTAAAAGGTGCATAATAAGAATCTGCCAGATTTACCTCGCCATATTTACCGCTCTCTTTTCTCTTATTACTGTAACCTTAATCTGCCCGGGATAGGTCATTTCGGTTTGAATTTTTTGAGCAATTTCAAAGCTCAGTTTATCGCTATCGCCATCTGAAACCTTATCTGCTTCAACAATTACCCTTAATTCCCTGCCAGCCTGTATTGCATAAGCTTTTTCCACTCCCGGATAAGCAAGTGCCAGATTTTCAAGGTCTTTAATCCTTTGAAGATATTGCTGCATTATTTCCCTTCTAGCACCGGGCCTTGCACCACTCATAGAGTCGCATGCCTGAATGATAGGGCTTATCACATATTGCATTTCTACTTCATCGTGGTGAGCACCAATTGCGTTGCAAACAGCTGGATTTTCCCCATACTTTTCAGCCAGCTTCATTCCTAATAAAGCATGGCTTAACTCTGTTTCTTCATCAGGAACTTTGCCTATATCATGTAAAAGGCCTGCACGTTTTGCAAGTTTTGCGTTCATGCCTAATTCCGCCGCCATTATTCCTGAAAGATTAGCCACCTCGCGACTATGCATTAATAAATTTTGTCCATAAGAAGAGCGGAACCGCATTTTTCCAACTATTCGCACCAATTCTTTATGTAAACCATGTATACCCAATTCAATTACTGTGCGTTCACCTATCTCTATGATCTGATCTTCTAACTGTTTGCGGGTTTTTTCCACCACTTCTTCAATACGGGCAGGGTGAATACGGCCATCAGTAACTAAACGTTGTAATGAAAGCCTTGCAATCTCCCGGCGCAAAGGATCAAATGAGGAAAGAATTATAGCTTCAGGCGTGTCGTCCACAATAAGATCAACACCGGTAGCAGCTTCTATAGCACGGATGTTTCGTCCTTCTCTGCCAATAATAGAACCCTTTATTTCATCGCTTTCCAGATTAAAAACTGTTATGGCATTTTCAATTGCCTGTTCAGCCGCTGTGCGTTGTATGGTTTGAATAATTAATTTTCTTGCTTCTTTATTGGCCCTAAGTTTTGCATCATCAACAATTTCCTGTTGTATGATAAGCGCCTGGGAATGTGCTTCCTGCTTAAGACTCTCTATTAATTGACCTTTTGCTTCTTCAGCGGATAGGCCGGCCACTTTCTCAAGTTTGCGAATGTGTTCTTCCTGATGCTTTTCAAGTTCAATGCGTTTATTATTAACCACATCTGTTTGGCGGGTAAGATTTTCTTTTAAAACCTCATTATCTTTAATAATTTTCGCAATATTCTGATCTTTTTGAGTTACGGATTGCTCTTTTTGCTTCAGCCGGTTCTCCGCGTCACTTAACTTTTGATTGCGCTGAAATACCTCTTTTTCATGGTCAGCTTTTAATTGAACAAATTGTTCTTTAGCTTCCAGAATCCTTTCCTTTTTAAGGGTTTCTGCCTGTATTTTGGCGTCCGAAATAATTTTTTGCGATTGATGTTCCGCCTCTTCTACCTGTTTCTTTGTGTTTTTTGCGAAAATGAATTTACCCAGTAAGATGCCTATTATGAGGGCGACGGCCCCAATTATTATTGGAAGTATATCTGTCATTGATAATTATTTTTTTAATACGGTTCATAATCATTTCTACTTATTCATCTTATACTCAAATGAAAATCGTGATAAAACGAAGGTAAATAAAAACTGGGGAAATTAATGGACAACTACATTAGCTTACAAAGCTTTAGTAATCTGCTGTTCTAATTTTGATAAAACACTTAAGAATTCACTTTCTAATTGGTGATTATTTCCATCAGAGGCCGCCTGAGTTGCATACCAAATTAATACCATAGCGATATAATCCTGCATATCTTTTCCTGCATACTGGGTTTTAAATTCAATTATTTTATCGTTGATTATTTTTAAAGTTTTGCGGATTATTTCTTCATCTTTCGGCAGACTTTTTATGCGATACGTTCTGTCGCCGATTAAGATATTTATAGGTATGAGTTGGTCTGACATATTAATCACTTAACAATCCAATACATTTATCAATCTCTTTTATATACAGGTTAATGCGTTTTTCAAATTCCTTTTGATCAGTCTCTGACATTTCACCCGAAGCAGCTTTTAAAATGTTTACTTTTTGATCAAGGTCGTGCAAAGATGATTTATAATCCTCCTCCTTTTGCTGATAACTTTTAACCTGGCTTTTTAAAAGATCATTTTCTTTTTTTAAGGAAACATAGGTTTTTAATAACAACTGCAGCTTGTCATTAACTAACTTAATATGAGTTTCAAGGTTATTCATTTAAGAAGCCTTTCTGATTTCTGCACCCAATTCTTTTTCATAGGATGCAGTTATTTTATTCATTATAGCATCAATTTCTTTGTCGGTAAGGGTTTTTTCTTTATCAGAAAATGTAAAATTAATTGCTAAAGATCGTTTGCCACCGCCGAGTTTTTCACTTTCAAAAATATCAAACAGTTTTATATTGAGCAGTTTAGAAATGTGTAAAGATTTAGTTAACCCTTCCACTTTTTCATAAGAAATATTTTTATTTACAATCATAGATATATCTCTTTGTACTTCAGGATATTTAGATATTTCTGAAAATTCAATTTTTAACTTCTTTGCTGCTGCTGATAATTTGCCCCATTTTAAATCAGCAAAAAAAACAGGTTGCTTAATCGAGAATTGGTCAAGTTTGATTTTAGCAACAGTGTTTATTTGTGCAGTTAATTCGTTTTCAAAATAAAAACCCAGGGAAGTTTCATCATCTTTAAAACTTACATTATTGATCCCCGATAGTTGAAATATTTTTTCACATACACCTTTTATAAAATAGAAATCAGCCTTTGCTTCTTTTATTCGCCAGCCTGACTGATTTTTATTACCTGCTGCGTATAGCATTAAATGTTCTTCTTCATGATATTTTTCCTCGCCTGTAGTTGAATAAGCTTTTCCAAATTCAAAAAACAGAATATCATTGTTTTTATGATTAATATTATGAGCAATACACTCCATCCCCGTTTCTAAAAGAGAGGGCCGCATAACATCCAATTCTACGCTTAAATTATTAAGCAATTTTACTGCTGAGTCTAAAACATCTTTTTCGTAGTAGGCACTATTCGTTATTGAGTTGGTTAGTATTTCTGAAAAGCCCAACCCTGTTAAATAGGTGGCAATTTTCTCTTTGAAAGCTGCCTCAAATCCTGCGGTTTCCACAGCCGGAGAAATGGTAATAGCAGTAGGAATTTCAACATTATCATATCCATCTATCCTCATTATTTCCTCAATAATATCATTTGGCAAACTTATATCAGGCTTTCTGAAGGGCACAGCAATTCTCAGATCATCTAATGAATCTTTTAAGATCTCAAAATCCAGGCTTTTTAAAATATTTTTTACAGTTTCCGAGTGATAATTTTTTCCGCTTATTTTTTTCAGATAATGATTTTTTAAAATAATTTCTGTTTTCAGTTTTGGATTGGGATATATATCCACAACATCACAAGCTATTTCTCCTCCCGCTATCTCTTTTATAAGCAAGGCTGCTCTCTTAAGTACGTTAAGTGTATTGCTTATATCAACACCTTTTTCAAACCGGATAGAAGCATCAGTTCTTAAATTATGCCGCAAAGAAGTTCTTCTTATTGATTTTGTTTGAAACCATGCGCTCTCCAAAAATATATTTTTTGTTGATTTTTTTACACCGCTTTTAATGCCTCCGAAAACCCCACCAAAACACATGGGTTCTTCTGCTCCGTTGCATATCATTATATCTTCATTACTCAGTTTTCGTTCTTTTTCATCCAATGTTATAAAAGTGGTTCCCTCAGTAAGATTTGTAACTATTATTTTATCACCTTTTATTTCATCAGCATCAAAAGCATGTAAAGGTTGCCCGGTTTCATGTAATATATAATTTGTGATGTCAACTATATTATTTACCGGGCGAACACCTATACTTTTTAATTTTTGTTGAATCCAATTAGGGCTTTCGGCAACTTTTATATTCGTGATGGTTACGCCGGAATAACGCTGACACGCCTCATTGTTTTTTACGATAACCTGAATGGATAATTTATTATTGTCAACTTTAAAATTATTTTTAAAAGGAGATTTAATTGTAGTGCTTTTATTGTGGTGCGATAAATAAGCAATTATATCTTTTGCAACGCCCAAATGGCTCATAGCATCCATGCGGTTGGGCGTAATACCCAATTCATAAATCCAATCCGAATACGGGTTGAAATGCGTGGAGGCTTTACCGCCAACTTCTGCCGAATCAGGTAAGACAAGAATTCCTTCATGACTTTCTCCTATACCAATTTCATCTTCGGCACAAATCATTCCCTGGCTTTCATAATTACGGATCTTTGCTTTTTTCATGGCGATTGGTTCGCCATTCAAAGGATACAATGTAGTGCCAACAGGAGCCACTACTACCTTTTGACCGATATCAACATTTGGTGCCCCACAAACAATTTGAAGTGGTTCACCATCACCAATATTTACTTTTGTAAGTTTTAATTTGTCCGCATCGGGGTGCTTTTTACATTCAATAACTTCACCTACTACTAACCCTTCCAAGTTACCTTTAAACTCTTCATATTTTTCTATCCCTTCTACCTCAAGACCCACAGAGGTTAAAATGCTGCTTAATTTTTCAGGTTCGGGTATTTCCTCTAAGTACTCCCTTAGCCAATTGTAACTGATTTTCATTCTATATTAATTGAAACACTTTTTTCAAAAGTAAGAAAGATGAATTTAAAGGAAATGAAATGCTGTTTTTGGTTACTACTTATAAGAAATTTCTTAAAATAAAATTTAAAAATCTTCAATTTCTTTCCCCACTGAATTTTGTGAATATCCTTGAGTAAAGCACGGAAAAAAATATTAAATTGTGAAGAAGCATCTTTTTAGTGTTGATAAAA
>JBBJOK010000213.1:3677-5422 GCA_037721545.1 Chitinophagaceae bacterium | reverse complement strand
TTTTCATAGCAAAAGTATCAATTATTACCTTACCTTTGCCCTCCGAAAAAAAGGAAATTATATGGCCAGAGTATGTCAGGTTACAGGTAAAAGACCTATTACAGGTAACAAAGTGTCTCATTCTAATATAAAAACGAGGAGAAGGTTTTTACCTAATCTGCAAACAAAGCGATTTTTTTTAGCTGAAGAAGACAAATGGGTTACTTTAAAATTATCTACTGAAGCCATTCGTACCATTGCAAAAAATGGTTTGTATAGTGTTGTTAAGAAAATGAGGCTGAGCGGTTCTAAGATCTAATTTTTTTAAATTAATTAATATGGCCAAGAAAGGAAACAGGGTTCAGGTAATTATGGAATGCACAGAACATAAGACTTCAGGTCTTGCCGGCACAAGCCGCTACATTACCACCAAAAACAAAAAGAATACAGCTGAGCGTTTGGAGTTGAAAAAATTCAATCCAATATTAAAAAAAGTTACTGTTCACAAAGAAATTAAATAATCATGGCAAAAGCAGCTAAAACCGCTATAAAAACTAAGGATCAAAAGGCCGCATCAGATGCAAAGAACTGGACGAAAGTAGTACGTACCGTTCGTAGTCCTAAAACAGGCTCCTATACTTTTAAAGAAAGTATTGTTCATAAGGACAAAGTGAACGATTTTTTAAAGAACTAAATTTTGTTATAAAAATTATTTATAAAGCTGTCCGCCTGCGGATGGCTTTATTTGTTTTAACCCTAAATACTAAAAGGGACTTTCGGAAATGATTCTAAAATTTGAATTCTTATTTTTTTAAACAGTCTTAAAACAAAATCTCCGCCTGAGGTGGAGTAAGGGGAATGGGAATATTTGATAAGCTACTAGGTAAAAAAGAAAAAAAGGAAACTTTAGATGAAGGCCTTCAAAAAACCAAGACCGGTTTTTTTGATAAAATTACTAAAGCTATTGCGGGCAAAAGTACTGTTGATGAAGAAGTATTGGATAATTTAGAGGATGCCCTGGTTAGCGCAGATGTGGGCGTTGATACAACAGTAAAAATAATTGATAAGATAGAAGCAAGAGTTGCCCGTGATAAGTATATAAATACAACAGAATTAAATTCTATTTTAAAAGAAGAAGTACAATCTCTATTAGTTGATTCTGTTGATGATACTTCTTACGAAAATTATGAACTGCCCTCCGGACATAAGCCTCATATAATTTTAGTAGTTGGCGTAAATGGTGTAGGCAAAACAACAACCATCGGTAAACTGGCACATAATTTTTCCAAAGCAGGAAAATCAGTTTTATTAGGTGCTGCGGATACTTTTAGGGCTGCGGCCGTTGACCAGTTAACTATTTGGAGTGAGAGAGCAAATGTTCCAATTGTAAAACATGGAATGGGTGCAGACCCCAGTGCTGTTGCATTTGATGCTGTGCAAAGCGGGGTTGCAAAAAATGTTGATGTTATTTTAATAGATACGGCAGGCCGCCTTCATAACAAAGCCCACCTAATGGATGAGCTAAGTAAAATCAAACGATCTATCAGTAAAGTACAAATTGATGCCCCCCATGAAGTACTATTGGTTTTAGATGGAAGCACGGGTCAAAATGCGTTAGAGCAGGCCAGGCAATTCACTGCTGCCACAGAAGTAACAGCTCTTGCAATAACAAAGTTGGATGGAACAGCAAAAGGAGGGGTAGTATTGGCTATTGCTGATCAATTTAAAATACCGGTTAAATTTATTGGGGTTGGAGAAAAGGCTAC
>JBBJOK010000213.1:1741-3577 GCA_037721545.1 Chitinophagaceae bacterium | reverse complement strand
TTGCTGATCAATTTAAAATACCGGTTAAATTTATTGGGGTTGGAGAAAAGGCTACTGATCTATTAGTGTTCAATAAAAAAGAATTTGTGGATACTCTTTTTGCTGCCCATCCCAATAATAAGGTATAAAAGAGTAAGAACCTGCTAAAGCCCTTCCCGAAGGGAAGGGTAGAAGATTCTTTCAATTTAAAAAAAGTTTTAAAATCAGTAATGAAAATCTCAACCTAAGTTCCCCCTTCGGGGGACAGGGGGCTTTTGCTTACCTTTGCCGCCATTACAATGAAGACAAAAACTTTAAGGAGAGATAAAGTAAACATCATCACACTCGGGTGTAGCAAAAATCTTGTGGATAGCGAGGTGCTTAGTGGGCAACTGGCTGCAGGCAACTATGACATTGTTCATGAAAACAAAAGGAAAGATCACAATATTGTAATTGTAAATACCTGTGGATTTATTGATAAAGCAAAGGAAGAGAGCATAAATACTATTTTGCAACAGGTAGAATTAAAACGCCGCGGTAAGTTAGATAAGGTGTATGTTACCGGTTGCTTAAGTGAGCGCTATAAAAATAACCTTGAAGAAGAAATACCGGACGTGGATGCTTATTTCGGTACAATGGAAATGCCTTTTTTACTTAAAAAATTTGATATTGATTACCGGTCAGAATTGGTTGGAGAAAGATTTTTGAGTACACCACTCCATTATGCATATCTTAAAATAAGCGAAGGTTGCAATAGAACCTGTTCATTTTGTGCCATACCATTAATGAGAGGTAAGCATATAAGCCGTACAATTGAATCTCTGGTTGAAGAGACAAAAAAATTAGTACAAAGTGGTGTAAAAGAAATAATGGTAATAGGGCAGGAGCTTACTTATTATGGATTGGATATCTATAAAAAAAGGGAGCTGCCAAAATTATTATATGCTTTAGCAGATATCCCTGGCCTGGAATGGATACGATTGCATTATGCATATCCATCAAAATTTCCGATGGAGATAATAGATGCCATGAAGGAGAGAGAGAATATCTGTAACTATCTTGATATGCCTTTGCAGCATGCCAGTAACAGGATGCTTACAGCAATGAAGCGCCAGATAACAAGGGAAGAAATGGAAGATACTATTGGAGAGATAAAAAACAGGATCCCTGATATTTGTTTACGTACTACACTTATAACGGGTTTCCCCGGTGAAACACAAGATGATGTAGAGGAATTAAAATCTTTCCTTATAAAAATTCAATTCGACAGGGTAGGCATATTTTCTTATTCGCATGAAGAAGGTACTGCTGCATTTAATTTACCCGATGATGTTGATGCTGATGAAAAACAGAGAAGAGCAGATGAAATAATGGAGGTTCAGCAGGAAATTAGCTATGGTAAAAATGTAGAAAAAATTGATAAAGTATTTAGGGTTATTGTTGATAAAAGAGAATCTGGGAAATATATAGGCCGTACAGAATTTGATAGTGTTGAAGTTGATAATGAAGTTATCATAAATACCAATAAAAAATTAATAATCGGGGATTTTGTGAATATTAAGATCACCTATGCTCATGATTATGATTTGGAAGGGGAAGTTGTCTGAACCATGATTTATTGGATTAATGGGATTTACAGGATACTGTTGTTAATTTGAGTCTTACTTAACTTTGCTCCTTTGCGAGATAAAAAAATTACATTGTCCAACTCTTTTACTGCTGAACATATTCCTTACGAACAAACCGGTTACTTTTCTAAAATAGTAACAGAATATCTTTCCCTCCAGAAGGAGTCCCTTGGACAAAATACTTCACTCAAACAATTTTATCAGCATCCTGTGAATTTGCAGGGAATAA
>JBBJOK010000213.1:0-1641 GCA_037721545.1 Chitinophagaceae bacterium | reverse complement strand
CAAAATACTTCACTCAAACAATTTTATCAGCATCCTGTGAATTTGCAGGGAATAAAAGATGCTATCGATTCAAGGAAAAACTTTTCGACAAACAGAAAGCTTTTAGTTGATCAGTTAGAAAATCAGTATTCAAATATCGAAACTTCTGATAAAGTGAAAAGTAATATCAGTGCACTGATAGATGAGAATACTTTTACGGTTTGTACAGCGCATCAGCCTAATATTTTTACCGGTCATCTTTATTTTATTTATAAAATAATTCATGTAATTAAATTAGCAGATACGCTAAATCATGAGTTGCCAGCCAATAATTTTGTTCCGGTTTTTTATGTGGGAAGTGAAGATGCAGATCTGGAAGAATTGGGAGAAGTAACAATTAATAATGAAAAATATAATTGGAATACCAAACAAAAAGGCGCAGTAGGCAGGATGTTGGTGGACGATGCCTTACTGGCAATTCTTTCCAAAATAAAGGGGCAACTTGGTGTAGAAGTTCATGGAAACGAAATAATTAACCTGGTTCAGGAATGTTATGTAAAGGGCAGAACAATACAGGAGGCGTGTTTTTATTTAGTTAATAAGCTATTCGCTGTGTACGGATTAATTGTGTTGTTGCCTGATAATATCGAATTAAAAAAAGAAATGCTCCCGGTTTTTGAAGATGATATTTTTAGTAATGTTTCATCCGGCATCGTTACTGAAACTTCAAAGCAATTAGCTGAACATTATCAGGTACAGGTTCATCCCAGGGAGATAAATCTTTTTTATTTAAAGGATAATATAAGGAACAGGATCGTACTGGAAAAAAATATTTACAAGATTAAGGATACGAATTTAAATTTTACAAAGGAGGCTTTAGAGAATGAATTAAAGCAGCATCCTGAAAGATTTAGCCCGAATGTAATTTTGAGGGCTTTATACCAGGAAACTATTTTGCCAAATATTTTATTTGTTGGCGGCGGCGGTGAACTTGCTTATTGGCTTGAGTTAAAAAATATGTTTCAGCATTATAAAGTGCCATATCCTGTTTTAGTTTTAAGAAATTCATTCTTATTAATAAGCGAAAACATTGATGCTCTTGTTAAAAAAATCTCACTTTCTTATCCGGATATTTTCAAGTCAGAAAATGAATTGGTAAAAAAATATGTGCTAAAAAATACCTCACATCAGTTAAGCCTGGAAAAAGAAAAACAAAAAATTGGATATGTTTATGAAGAGATGAAAGTTTCCATAGAAAAAATTGACACTACATTAGTTGCCCATGTAGAGGCGCTGCAGGCAAGACTTCTAAAAACGCTGGATAAACTAGAAACTAAATTGCTACGTGCTGAAAAAATTAAGTTTGAGTCACAACAAAGACAGATAGACAAAATACGAAACACTTTATTTCCCAATAATGAGCTGCAGGAAAGAGTCGAAAACATTATGCCTTTTTATGCACAGTGGGGCAACAATTTTATGAAAGTTATTTATGATAATTCATTAAGCCTGCAACAGGAGTTTGTGATTATTATAAAAGAGAAATCGTAATTAAAATTTGCATTGCCGTAACTATGCTTAATCTTAATAGAGGAGTGGTACTTGAAATTGGATTTATTGATCGCTTAACTTTTTTACTTTTTCCATTACCTCTTCCTGCAT
>JBBJOK010000212.1:0-5435 GCA_037721545.1 Chitinophagaceae bacterium | reverse complement strand
ATCAATGAATGTTTCAGCATATTATTAAAATATTACGATAAGTTTTATCTAAAAGGCCTTCATAACAGAAAAAATTATGAGTCTTTACTAAATATTATTCCATGTATGAGCGTTAATACCACAGTTAACGTAAATAAACTTACCCAACAAGAAGTATGAAATACTATTTAATTTTTTTATTACTGCCTTTAAAGGTTTTTTGTCAGGATGTTGAAGGTGTGTGGATTGGCACTCTATATAATGATACAACCGGAAAATATCTTCCTTATGAATTAGTTATAAGTGATAGCAAAGGAAAACTTAGTGGATTTTCGCATACCATATTTGGAGAAAAAAATAATTATGAGACGGGGGTAAAAGCCTTAAAAATAAAAAAGAAAAAAGCACAAGTATTTATTGAGGATGATGGGTTGATTTATAATGACTATGCAGCCGCAGCCCCTAAAGGGGTTAAACAATACAGCATATTAAATTTGGTATCAGGCGATTCAGGGTTACGGTTAATTGGTGTTTTTAAAACGAATCAGACTAAAGAATATGCATCATTGACAGGAACCATACAATTGCTTAAAAAAAATAATGCATCTGAATCTAAACTAATACCAAAGCTGGATGAAATGAATTTAACCAGCTCCCTTAGTTTTAATCAATATAAACCAACCCAAAAACGAGAGTTACCTGTAGAAAGCGCTCCCTCCTCTACTCAAAGAAGCACCGACCAAATAATAGTTAATACGGTTAAGAATCCTGAACCAAAATCAAATAAGGTTTCAGATACCCGAATTTTTTCAGAAGAATTAGCAAAGAGAAAGGTTGAAACAATAAAAACAATATACTTTACCTCTGACAGTTTACTTCTAACGCTCTACGATAACGGTGAAGTTGATGGCGATACAGTTAGCATTCTACTAAATGAAACCAATATTTTATCTAAGCAAAGGTTAACGGCGAAAGCCATAACTAAAACCATTTATATAACCCCGGAACTAGGTGATAATTTGCAGCTTATTATGTTTGCAGAAAACTTGGGTAGCATTGCTCCGAATACCGGTTTACTTGTTATACAAGATGGAAATGAGCGATACCAGATCAGGTTTGAAGGAGATCTTAAAAAAAATTCAGCAATAGTTTTAAGAAGAAAACAGAATTAAAATTTTTAAAGATCTTTAGCACATGACAGCAGAAGTAATTAAACTTACCCAATTTTCTCACGGGGCCGGTTGCGGATGTAAAGTATCTCCAAAAATTTTAGAACAAATTTTGCATTCCAACTTTACATCTCCGGATAATAAAAAGCTTATTGTTGGCAACAGCAGTAAAGATGATGCCGCCGTGTATGACCTGGAGAACGGAACAGCGTTAATTTCTACTACTGATTTTTTTACGCCAATTGTTGATGATGCTTTTGATTTTGGAAGAATAGCGTCTGCTAATGCTATTAGTGACGTATATGCAATGGGGGGTAAACCAATTCTAGCAATAGCAATTCTCGGATGGCCGGTGGGGAAGCTCCCCCCAGACGTTGCACAAAAAGTTATTGAAGGTAGCAGATCAATTTGTGCAGAAGCCGGCATATCATTAGCAGGGGGGCATAGCATTGATTCTCTTGAACCCATATTCGGATTGGCAGTTAATGGCCTGGTAACTATTGAAAATATTAAGCAAAATAATTTAGCTAAAGAAGGTGATTATATCTTTTTAACGAAAGGATTGGGTGTGGGCATTTTGACAACTGCAGAAAAAAAAGGGATTTTAAAAGAAGAGCATAAAGGCATTGCAGCAAAACAAATGATGCAACTAAATAAAACAGGAGAAAAGTTGGGAGCAATATTAGGAGTGAGTGCAATGACAGATGTTACCGGATTTGGTTTATTAGGTCATTTAATTGAAATGGCGGATGGCAGCGGTTTGAGTGCTGCAATCGAATTTAATAATGTCCCTTTAATAATTGGTGATTTAAATAATTACATTAAACAACAATGTATGCCTGGCGGTACAACAAGAAATTGGGATAGCTATGGTGATAAGGTAGGCAACATAAGTGATTACCAAAAAGCAATTCTGGCTGATCCGCAAACCAGCGGTGGATTATTGATTGCAGTAAACGAAGACAGTGTAGAAAAGATCAAACAAATATTAGTTACAGAAGGGATAAAACATGTAACCCCAATTGGGAGATTTGTAAAACAATCCGAAGTAGTAATAACTATTTTGTAATGCATTTAACCATAGCTGATATAATTGGGAGCGTTGGGGTATTTATCTTACTTCTTGCTTTTGTTTTGAATCTTCTAAATAAACTTTCAAGAGAAAGTTTGTTTTATATTCTGATGAATGTTATTGGCGGCGCTTTGGCATGCTTTGCCTCATACCTTATCCATTATGTCCCATTTATAATTCTTGAAGGTGTGTGGACACTCGTTTCTGTAATCGCGTTAGCTCGGCATTTTGCCAACAAATAACTATTTTTTGTTAGCATTAAACATCTTATCAATCTTCTTCGATAAAGTTCTGTCCTTTTCTGTAACGGTATCTCCTGCATCATGTGTGCTTAACCAAATTTCAACCTGGTTATAAGTATTGGTCCATAATGGGTGATGGTCCATTTTTTCTGCTTCCAGTGCCACCCTGGTCATAAAAGCAAAAGCTCCTGAAAAGTCTTTAAATTTAAATTTTTTATAGAGTTTATCATTTTCCTCTTTCCACATACATATCATTTTTAAATTTAAAAATTGCAATCAATGTTGTTATTGCACAAACTGCTAAAATTCTTATTAGTATCATCTTAAATATTTAATAATAAAAATAATGTCAATATCTATTCACCTCAATATATACCTACACCCTATTGTAAGTTACACAGTTATTGAAGAAAATAATGCGAGGCTAAAAAATAAGATGTTGTTTATTCCTGATCTTTTCATTCGTCATCTCAGTTACAAGCTGAACAGAAGGTATTGTTCTTATTGAACCCATTAATCCTGCAACTTCATCATCCTGAATTATATCATCTTTGATAAGCCATAAGAAATCGAGATGTTTAAATTCCGGTAAAAGGTATTCGCCATCAAATTGATTGTTATACAAGTAATGCCTGATGGTACCGGCGTTCTCAGCATATTCATAAATAGCGAAAAAATAAGTGCGCTGTTTTTTGTAAAGCTGAATTTCTATACTATTGTTTATTCTGAAATCAAATCTTAAAAGCTGGTTGAGATGCCAGCAAAATTGGTAATGTTTAATAGGTGCCACAATACCCAGCAGTCGTGTATCCTGGAAGAACTCATCAACCAATACCTGGTTATCTATGCGAAGTTTCATAAAAGTTGAAAACAAGAAAACTCAAATATAAAGATTAAAATTTCTGAAGTCCAATCTCATAAAAAAACATCTTAATCTATTAAACTTATCTCTTTTCTTAAATCGTAAGGTATAATTAATGGTTCAATATACTTTTACCAATAGCTCTAAAATTTGCCTTCTTCATTACATATCGCCTTAGTCGGAAATCCTAATAGTGGAAAGAGTTCAATATTTAATTCCCTAACGGGCTTAAATCAACAAATCGGAAATTTTCCCGGAGTAACAGTTGATAAAAAAATTGGTGTCTCAAATATCTCTAAATCATTATCAGCAAATATTATTGACCTCCCGGGCGCTTATAGTTTATATCCAAAAAGGCATGATGAATGGGTTTCCTACAAGGTTCTTATAAGCCAGGATAAAGATGTAAATGCAGATATTTTTTTATTAATTGCCGATGCCTCTAATCTCAAGAGAAATCTTTTATACTGCTCCCAGCTTATTGATCTTAAGAAGCCAGTTGTGGTTGCACTTACTATGATGGATCTTGCCAAGAAAAAAAATATTCAGATTGATATTGCTGGCCTTGAACGAGAGTTGGGTGTGCCCGTAATACCGATTAATCCAAGAAAAGATAAAGGGATTAAAGAATTAAAAAAAGCTATCGAACAAATTGCAGATGATCTACACAAAACACCTGCCCGGGATTTTATTGATAGTAAAGCATTCGCCCCGGAAGCGATTAGAGAAATACACAATCAATTTTCGGGTTTTAGCGATTACCGGGCCATTCATTATCTTATCAATCATGAAAATTTTGACCTGGATGAAGACACCCAGCATAAAATTGAAACAATAGAGATCAGGAATAAATTTAACCCCACTAAAACACAAGCCGAAGAAATAGTGCAGCGGTATGGGCGGATAAAGCACATAATGCATCAAACGGTTGTGGAATCTGACCCTTTGCAAAAAGCATTATTTACAGAAAGGCTGGATAATATTTTATTGCACCGCATATGGGGATATATAATTTTAATTGCCGTGCTTTTTATACTTTTTCAAAGTATATTCTGGATAGCGCAATATCCCATGGATGCAATTGAATGGAGCTTTGCAAAGTTGGGGGGGTATCTCAGCAGTGCACTTTCCGAAACGTGGTTTAGTGATATTTTGATAAATGGAGTGCTGGCAGGACTGAGCGGCATATTGATTTTTATTCCGCAGATAATGATATTGTTTGGTTTAATAACATTACTGGAAGATACTGGTTATATGGCACGCATAAGTTTTCTCACAGATAAACTCATGAGAAAAGCTGGCTTAAACGGAAAGAGTGTTATGCCCATGATCAGCGGTCTTGCCTGTGCTGTACCGGCAATAATGAGTGCAAGAAATATTGAAAATAAAAAAGAACGGTTGCTCACTATTATGTGCACACCGCTTATGAGCTGTAGCGCAAGACTGCCTGTTTATACAATACTGATAGCCCTCATCATTCCTAAACAATTGTATTTGGGTTTTTTAAGTTTGCAAGGGCTTGTTATGATGGCTTTGTATTTTTTGGGGACTGTGATGGCATTGCTCACAGCATACATATTTAAATGGTTTATTAAAAGTATTGAAAGAAGTTATTTCATTTTGGAGTTACCTGTATATCGAAGTCCCCGATGGAAAAATATTTTTTATACCATGGTTGAAAAAGCAAAAGTTTTTGTTTTTGATGCAGGAAAAGTTATCATGGTAATCAGTTTGCTTTTATGGGTGTTAAGCAGTTACGGTCCCTCGGAAAGAATGAAAGCCGCAAGTGAAGAATATGAAACACTTGCCACAAAAAACCCATTACAGGCTGATGAATATAAAAAAGAAAGAAAAACTGCATTACTTGAAAATTCTTATGCTGGGATATTAGGTAAAGCTATTGAGCCAGCAATTACACCCTTGGGTTATGATTGGAAAATAGGAATAGCGTTGATAACATCTTTTGCAGCGAGGGAAGTTTTTGTGGGAACGATGGCTACCTTATATAGTGTTGGGGAAGATAATGGTAATGATAATACAACGCTCCGTCAAAAAATGCAGGCAGCCGTAAAACCCGACGGCACAAAAGTTTACACAGTTGCCACCGGACT
>JBBJOK010000211.1:2223-5468 GCA_037721545.1 Chitinophagaceae bacterium | reverse complement strand
CAATGCCTCAACACGTCGTCATTATCGGGAACGGAATTGCAGGTATCACCTGTGCAAGAAATATCCGTAAGCAAAGCAATGATGACATCACCGTGATCTCTTCTGAAACCGAACATTTTTATTCACGTACGGCGCTCATGTATATCTACATGGGCCACATGAAGTACGAACATACCAAGCCGTACGAAGATTGGTTTTGGGAGAAGAACCGCATACAACTGGTGAAAGATCATGTGACTTCCATAGATGTAAAAGGTAAAAAAATTTTATTGCAAAAAGGCGCTTCAATCAATTATGATAAGCTGGTTATTGCTACCGGTTCTGTTTCTAACAAACCGAATTTTACAGGAATAAATTTAAGCGGTGTGCAAAGTTTATATGGCATGCCCGATCTGGAATTAATGAATGAAAACACCAAAGGAATTAAAAGTGCAGTGATGATTGGGGGCGGTTTAATTGGCATTGAAATGACAGAAATGTTGCTCTCAAGAAATATTCATGTAACTTTTTTAATTCGTGAAAATGCTTACTGGGATAATATCTTGCCCAAGGAAGAAGCAGAAATGATTTCCCGCCACATTAAAGAACATCATGTGGATTTAAGAACCGCTACAGAGTTGAAAGAAATAAAAGGCGATGGAAAAGTAACCTCCATCATCACGAATAAGGGAGAAGAAATTGACTGTGAATTTGTTGGTGTAACTGTTGGTGTTAGCCCAAACATTTTAATTGTAAAAAATACAGAAATTGAAACCGACAGAGGGATTTTAATAAATGAATTTTTTGAAACCAATATTCCAGATGTATATGCTATTGGTGATTGCATTCAACACAAAAAACCACCTTCCGGAAGAAAACCTATAGAGCAGGTTTGGTACACCGGAAAGATTCATGGCGAAACTTTAGCTCAAACAATTTGTAGTAAAAAGGTCGCATACAATCCTTCGCCGTGGTTTAATTCTGCCAAATTTTTTGATATAGAATACCAGACTTATGGAACCATCAATGCTAAGCCTTTAGAAAATGAAGGCTCATTTTATTGGGAACACGAAGGAGGAAAAATTTGTTTCCGTGTAGTGTACGACAAGAATAATGAAACCATTATTGGGTTTAATGTTTTAGGCATTAGATTGCGCCATGAGGTTTGCGATAAATGGCTGCAGGAAAAGAGAAACATTGATGATGTAATGGCAAATCTTCATCAACTTAATTTCGATCCTGAATTTTTTGATAAGCATGAAAAAAATATTCTTTCGGCATATAATAATCATACGGGCAAAAATATAAACCGAAAAAAGAAAAAGATGTCGCTTTTTAATTAGTAAATTTTTTACTCAAAAATTATGGCTAAAACTGTTGCAATCAATCCTTCTCTTTCACTCACCGAAGAAAGCGGAGCACAATCTGTTTATCAAAAGGCAGGTGGTATTTGTATTGCCATTGCCCTGCTTGCAGTGGTTGCAGCTTTGTCAGGAGGCGCAAAAGGATACTCCTTATTACTGATGAGTGTTATTATAGGAATGTTTTTTATCGGGGCTGTTTTTTATGCGTTGCCTTATTTTAAAGGACCGGCAGGCATCCGCAACAACGGCATCATGTTTAAAAGCATGACCAACAAAGGAACTATCGCTTGGATTTTAGCCATTGTACTTACCGGTTTTTATATCATTATTTATTGGTTTCCCTTCATGCTGGAAGGATTGATCAGGGTTTTTGATCCGCTAAGTATTTTACTCAGCGGCAAACCCGCTGATCAATGGTTTATGTACGGGTTATTTTATACCCTTGCTGTGGTAACAATGGGAATAAGATTTATTGCGAAAAACAGGAACAGCCGCTACCATATTATCCGCACTTTTTCAGTTATGTTTTTCCAATTAGGTTTTGCTTTTCTTGTTCCAATGTTTTTAAAAAAATTAAATGAACCGGAATTTTATTTTTCCTATTTCTGGCCACTCAAGTATAGTTATCTTTTCCCTTCGGATGTTTATTCTTTGATGAATTCAGGGAACCTGGGTGTGTTCATGGTTTTTTGGGGAGCTATGATGACTTTTATTGCCACACCAATCCTTACTTATAAATATGGCAAACGTTGGTATTGCAGCTGGGTTTGCGGTTGTGGTGGGTTAGCAGAAACTGCAGGTGACCCGTATCGACATCTATCAGATAAAAGTTTAAAAGCCTGGAAAATTGAACGTTGGATGGTACACAGCGTATTGGTATTCATTACCGTTACTACAATTTTATTGTGGTTGAACTCTTATTATAAAGGGGGAATATTGGGATCTGTTTCAGGATCGTTTGCTCAATGGTATGGCTTCTTTATTGGCGCAGTTTTTTCAGGAGTAATTGGTGTGGGATTTTATCCCATAATGGGTTCAAGAGTTTGGTGCAGATTTGGTTGCCCTATGGCTGCAGTACTTGGAATTTTTCAACGCTTCAAATCAAAGTTTAGAATTACAACCAATGGCGGACAATGTATTTCCTGTGGTAATTGCTCAACTTATTGTGAAATGGGGATTGATGTAAGAGCTTACGCACAGAAAGGACAAAACATTGTGAGGGCCTCCTGCGTGGGTTGTGGTATTTGTGCATCTGTTTGTCCCAGAGGTGTGTTGAAATTAGAGAACGGAAAAGAAGAAGGAAGGATAAATGATAACCCTATCTCCATTGGCAATAATAATATTTCTGTTCATTTATAAATACCTTTGAGGATAAAATTGTGGAATGCTTGAAGTGTTTGTAAATATCATAATTGTTTTATATGCCCTATCAATAATTTTTGTACTGTTTCATTCTCTTTTTGATGCCCATCTGATCTTTCATTATCTCCGTTCCCGCAATAAAAAAAATGTTGCTGTATTTGAAGATAATTTTACACCTTTTGTTACTATTCAACTGCCTGTATTTAATGAACTACATGTAGTAGAAAGATTATTGGATGCTGTTGCTGCCATAGATTATCCAAAAGATAAAATAGAAATACAAGTGCTTGATGACAGCACTGACGAAACTTCGGACATTATTGCCCGTAAAATTGTTTTGCTTAAACAAAACAACATTCCTATTCTTCACATACAAAGGCAAAATAGAGAAGGATATAAAGCGGGCGCACTTAAAAATGCATTGAGTTTGGCAAAAGGCGATTTTCTCGCTGTTTTTGATGCCGATTTTATTCCTTCAAAAGATTTTTTAAAACAAACCATTCCGTTTTTTGCAAATGATTCTATTGGTATGGTACAAAC
>JBBJOK010000211.1:0-2123 GCA_037721545.1 Chitinophagaceae bacterium | reverse complement strand
TGGAAATTTAAATATTTGGAAGATTTTACTACCCCTGGGGAATTGCCGCCCTTGGTTAGCGCTTTAAAATCACAACAATTTCGCTGGACAAAAGGAGGGGCTGAAACTGCAAGGAAAAATTTAAAAACTTTATTTTCTTCGCGGCTCCCATTGTCAGTTAAGTTGCATGGATCTTTCCATCTTATTTACAGCTTTGGTTTTATAAGTATTATTATTTATGCTTTGTTATCTGTACCCCTGTTATTTATTAAAGAATACTATCCCCAATATAGTCTTATTTTTAAATTTTCAGGGATTGTAGGAATGAGTTTTTTTATCTATGTAATTCATTATTTTATTTCATATTTCAATAATACTACTGGCACTTTTGGTAGTAAATTAAAAGGTTTTGTAATTCACTTTCCGCTGTTTGTTTCACTTTTTATTGGTATTTCATTGAGTAATGCAATTGGAATTATGCAGGGATATTTGGGCATTAAATCCGGTTTTATCCGCACACCAAAATTCAATGCGGCCTCTTCAGTGGATAAGGTAATGAAAAGTAGGTATGCACAAGCAAATATTAATTGGTTGACTATCACAGAAGGGTTACTTATTTTTTATTTTTTGTTTGGGTTGATCCAGGCATTTTATTTTAAGAACTATGGAAGCCTGCCACTATTATTGATGGCATTCACAGGATTTTCTCTGGTATTTGGCTTAAGTGTTTTAGAGAGAAGAAAAAAAGGCCTTGTTGTTTCTCATGAATAAAAGCCCAAAAATAGTTGTTATCATTCCGGCATACAATGAAGAGAATTCCATAGCAAAAGTAATACATGATATACCGGCAGGATTGGTGCATGAAGTAATTGTGGTAAATAATAATTCCAATGATGCTACTGATGTAAATGCACGAAACGCAGGCGCTACAATACTTCATGAAGAAAGACCGGGTTATGGCTATGCATGCCTGAAAGGAATTGAATATGCAAAACAATTGCAACCTTTGCCCGATATTGTCGTATTTATAGATGCTGATTATTCTGATCATCCGGAAGAAATGCATTTGCTGGTGCAGCCAATTTTGAATGAAGGAATGGATATGGTTATTGGATCAAGAGCACTGGGGAAAAAGGAAACGGGATCAATGACGATTCCCCAGGTATTTGGTAACTGGCTTGCGACCAGATTATTAAAAACATTTTATAATGTGAGTTATACAGATCTCGGGCCATTTAGAGCCATACGTTACGATAAGCTAATGGAGATAAACATGCAGGACACAACCTATGGCTGGACGGTAGAGATGCAAGTAAAAGCAGCCAAGTTAAAAATGAAAACAGTTGAAGTAGCGGTAAGTTATCGCAAACGAATAGGAATTTCAAAAATCAGTGGTACTGTGAAAGGCACGGTGTTAGCAGGTTATAAGATCATCACAACTATATTTAAATACAGGTAGGTGAAAATAAATTATCGTTGGCTTCTATTGGTGGGGGTAATCTTGATATATTCCTGTAAACAAAAAGCAGAACAACCTACTGATGTATTTAAATCAGCCTGGTATGCCGGCAAAGCGGAGGTGAGCAGCTATATTTTACAACAAGCGAGGTATGGAGAAATAAGAAATGGAGAAGCGGCGCTTATTTTTGTTACGGAAGATTTTTCGACAAAAAAATTAGTGAAGCTTGATGAGCCGGATAGAACTAACGATAAGATTCGGGTGCTAAAAATGATCATGACAAAAAATTTCGTGACTGGCATTTATCCTTATTCAATGATGCTTTCAGTTTTTACACCTGTTGCAAAAGATGGAAATGTAAAAACTGTAAAAGTTAATTGCTCGTCACAGGAATGGTGCGGACAAACATTTTCTCAGTTGCAGTTGAATGGGAATAACTATGATTGGAAACTCTATTCGTATTTTGAAAAAGAAGGCGAACAGGATAAAAATTTGAATGCTGTTGTATTGGAAGATGAACTCTGGAACCGTATCCGGATGAATCCCTCTGCATTACCACAAGGTAAAGTTTCATTGATACCAGGTTTATTGTGGCAACGCTTATCCCATACAGAATTGAAAGAAGAAGAAGCAGTATTAACTTTGTCAAAGGCAGATACTTTTTATACAAAAGATAGTACCGTTC
>JBBJOK010000018.1:0-20550 GCA_037721545.1 Chitinophagaceae bacterium | reverse complement strand
GCGACATTGCCATTGGTGCTGATGGTGCCCATTCAGTGATATCAAGAAATATTGGAGACATAAAAGTTGATAAAAAACACCATAGTGCAGGTTTAAGAATATATTACGAAGGTGTTTCTTCATTTCACGAAGAAGGTTTTATAGAGCTTCATTTTTTTAAGGAGATATTACCTGGATATTTATGGATATTTCCTTTAGCAGATAACAAAGCCAACGTTGGCATAGGCATGTTATCATCTGTTGTAGCTAAAGAAAAAGTTGACCTGAAAAAAGTTCTACAAAAGCTAATTACCACACATCCGAATCTTAAAGACAGATTTAAAAATGCCAAACCACTGGAAACAATTAAAGGATATGGACTGCCATTAGGATCAAAAAAAAGAAATATTTCGGGTGAAAGATTTTTGCTTGCCGGTGATGCAGCTGCGCTGATAGATCCTTTCTCGGGTGAAGGCATTGCCAATGCCATCAGGAGCGGAAGAGTTGCCGCAGACCATACAATAAAATGTTTCGAACAAAAAAATTTTTCCGCAGCCTTCAACAAGACCTATGATAAAGAAATTTATCGCAGAATGTGGAATGAATTTAAGATAAGCAAAACCTTACAAAGAATTATAAACTATCCCCGCTTATTTAATTTTGTTCTTAAGCGTATTAACAACAGCAAGCGTTTGCAAGGTGTTTTAATTGAAGCCCTCGCAAATGTAGAACAGAAAAAAAAGCTGTTAAGAAAACTGTTGTTACCTTAAATAAGTTACCGGAATATTTATGAAGAAAGCGGTATGATAAATGATGTGGTAAAGGAAGCTAACAATAAATGATTAACCATGAAACGTGAACCTGTTGAATCCATTGCAATAAAATCTATCGGTTATAATGAAGACAAAAAATTACTTGAGGTAGAAATATTGGAGACCGGCAGAATCTATAAATATTTCGATGTTCCGCTGGAAGAATACATGGATCTTTTAGATGCCAAATCTTTGGGAGAATATTATAACAGAGTTATTAAAGAAAAGTATGAGTATAAGGAACTCGCCTAACTTTCTATCCTTATCGTCAACACTGAATTTTGTTCATCTATGTTTCGATAAGCTCATCATGCCAAGCATTGTTCTGATGTCTGTACATCAAACTACTCAACTTCAACATTATATAATTCATTACATCTTAAAAGAACTGTCACCGTGAGCTAGCTTACACTGAGCCTGACGAAGTGAAGGGTTACTAATGTTACATCCGAAAGTTTATTTATAGAGCTGATGCTGGCACTTCATCTGCACATCTGCACATCTACATATCTGCATATCCACACATCAACTCATCTCCTTCTCCATCATCAAATACGCTTTTATAAATCCATCTAACTCCCCATCCATCACGGGACCAACATTGCCAACTTCATGATCAGTGCGGTGGTCCTTTATCATTTTGTAAGGATGAAAAACATAGCTGCGTATCTGGCTCCCCCACTCTATTTTTTTCTTGCCTGCATTGGTTGCATCTATTGTTTCCTGGCGTTTTCGCATTTCTTCTTCATACAAACGGCTCTTCAACATAGTCATTGCTTTCTCACGGTTCTCTCCTTGTGTTCGTGACTGTTGGCATTCAACAATAAATCCTGAAGGCTTGTGAACCAGTCGTACAGCGGTTTCCACCTTGTTTACATTTTGTCCGCCGCTGCCGCCACTTCTAAAGAAACTCCATTCCACATCTGCAGGATTTACTTTAATATCTATCGTATCATCAATTAATGGGTAAACATAAACGCTGGCAAAACTTGTATGGCGGCGGGCATTGCTGTCAAATGGAGAAATGCGAACAAGACGATGCACCCCACTCTCAGCCTTTAAAAAACCAAAAGCAAACGCACCATCAAACTGAAGCGTAGCGCTTTTAATCCCTGCGCCATCACCAGCCTGGTAATCTAATTCACTAACGCTCCATCCCTGCTTTTCGCCGTACATGCGATACATGCGAAGTAGCATCTCTGCCCAGTCCTGGCTTTCCGTACCGCCGGCGCCACTGTTAATTTGAAGCACCGCAGGCAACTCATCTTCCGGTTTGTTGAGCGTGCTTTTAAACTCTGCATCTTCAATTTGCTGAAAGGCTTTTTGGTAAGCCTCTTTCACTTCCTCCTCTGTTGCCTCACCCTCTTTCCAAAAGTCGAACAGTACGGCAAAATCATCCACCGCCATTTCCACATCACGGTACATGTTTACCCAATACTCGTTGACCTTTGTTTCTTTTAAAATGGAAGTTGCCCGCTGGTTATCATCCCAAAAGCCGGCAGAAAGCGAAAGCTGTTTGTCGTTCTCAATTTTTTGTTCACGGTTCTCAACGTCAAAGAAACCTCCTCAAAACCAAAACACGGTCTCTCATATCCTTTAAATATTCTGTTGTCATAGTTTGCGAAGATAATATTGAATTGCGAATTAATAATTAGAAAAAAGATTTGGTTACCAGCTATATATTTTCATAGCATCATCGTTGCGTCGCAATCCTTTCATCGGCATACCTATGGGCAACTTTAATGATGCTATGCCTTATAGATCTTCTATCAATTATTACATACTGCAGTGGTTTAATAAAATAAAGCAACAATTAAAAAACCAAAGAGAGGAATTTCGCTTTTTAATATAATTGATTGGTAGGTAACTATTATCAAAAATTGTAAGTGTAAAAACTTTCGCCTATTTTTGAGTTGTGTGCAATTATGCCGATTATCTTTTATCTTAAGTGACAGATCAAAAACCAATCATGATTATAAATAGGGCTATTATGAGACAGAGCATTTTTTTAATTGTATTCCTAATAAGCTCTCGTACTTACTGCCAAGAACTCGGGGTTCTAAAGACAAAAAAACAGTTACTAACCTATGCAATAAATAATGGAATAAAGTATAACTTTTCAATTAATGATAGAAACCTTACGGTGCTTACGTTAGAACAAAGAGAATATGATTGTAGATATACATTTAATAGTAGGAGCATATGCTTTAACGCTTTTATAGAATTTAACTCGAAGACTCATGTGCCTATCTTTGAAAAATATTTAACTGCCAATTATAAACTTACACATGACCCTACTTCGAATGTTTGGTATTGGTTATTAGAAACAAAAGAGCGACGTATTTCAATAAGGAAATCTGATCAATTCGGGCTTCCATATTATAACTGTTTTGTAATTTTCTATAAACAATAATAAAATAATTGCATCCAAAAGTAATGACTTTGACAATTAACGATACACCTTTTTGGTATAGACTTATTCAAAGTCTAAAATCAAAAAAGATAGTTACAATCGGACCTGCAATTCCGTATTTTGCGAAAGAGGTTTCCTTTACCAATTCAAATGGGGAAATTCGGATTTAGGCGCAAAAACAGAAAATGTCACAATATGCCGTTATACATTGATAAAAAAGTTGAAGATTATGAACATGAATTACTAATAGTACAACTTAAAAAAGGGTCATTACAAAGCAATTTGGATTTTGAAAAAGATATAAAAGAAAGAGAGAATTTGCAATTGAAAATTGATCTTTTGTCTGATCAAATTTTAAAACTGGAGAAAACTATCTCTACATACTATCCCAAGTACAAGTGATTAGTTAACATTATTTATCAAATTGCTTTGTTATTCAACTTTAATTCTTTTATAGCTTTAGAATTCAATCGATATTCGATATAAGGGAAAGTATAGGATTGAATTTCGTTCTTGGAAATATTAATTTTTATTGGTTCAGTGGGAACACTAAATTGAATTAGAGTTTCTGAATATAATTTAGATTGTGTACTATAAACAGCATCCAAACTTTTTAATCCTTTTGAAAAAGTTATAGTAAAATATTCAGTTTCCCAAGTAAGGATTTCTGCATCTCTTTTACCATCATTACTATACGCTTTTATTTGATTATTTTCTATAACATAAAGACTACCAAAAGGCATTTTTATTTTCGTTGCCGAACCGTATTTGGAGATATATAATTTTTCAATTTTATCTAAAATTTCTTCGTTCACTTCCTGTCGAATAACTTTATCAGTAATGTTTGTTTCTAGTCCGAAAGCATCACCCATCAATTGATAATCCGTTGTATGCCCTAATAATACAAGTATTCCTGAAATATTTTTAGTTCCTTCTAATTGTTCAGGGTAAAGAAATCCTAAGTGTTGAACATGCTGAGTTTTATAATCACTAAAATCAAAAGTTTTAGTATAATAAAGAGAAATTCTATTATTTACATCCATTAATTCTTCCAAACTCGTGAATGCAATTTTTGTAAGAAATTCGGAGTGTGGTACGGCCAAACTATCAAGTTGATGATTCAATTGGGATGTAGGCTTGCCTAATTCAAGGTTTTCAATTACCAAAAGCTTTTCCGTTGTAATTTTACTATCGCACGATAAGCAAAATATTATTATAGGAAATAATTTCAAATATTTATACATCGAGATAGTTTTAAAACAATAAATATAAAAAACTATTTTAAAATTTCCCCAAGCTATCCTTAGTATGATTAAATAATAAAAGTATTGCTGTTCTGAGTTTGTGACAATGACACCCCATTATAGTCCAAGCTTCTCTCTTTCATCTTTCATAAATTAAAAAAGTTCGCTGGCGCAAGCGTCCGCTTGTGCCTTATAACGGTACCTCAATCAACTAAACACTAGATTGGGATCTTTGTACTGGCAAAGATATGCAGCATGGCTTTGAGCGCTGGGTATCTATGCCTCCCCACGCTGGCGCAGATATGCAGCATAGCTTTGAGCGATGGGTATCTGTGCCATTGAAAGTCTTGTTACTCAATAATTCTCATTTTAAATAATTAACTTTAGAAAAAGAATCTTATGATAGCCCCCACACTGGCGCAGATATGCAGCACGGCAAGGTGTTTGGCGTATCTGTGCCAATGAAAAACAAGGTTATAATATAGGTAGGCTAAATACTCTAAATTATTGGAATATTTTCGAAGCACAGATACGCAACGCACAAAGAAATACCGAATATCTGCGCTAGCAAGGGTTAATTTGGGGGCTTGGCAACTCTTTCAATTTAATTGCAGCAGGCAAAGCAGGTCCGGCAATTTCTTATGGTTTAGGACAGGGAGCTACTTTGATTGCCGCATTATGGGGTGTATTCATCTGGAAAGAATTTAAGAACTCACCCAAAACAAACGCATTAGTTACAGCAATGTTCTTCTTTTTTGTTGCCGGATTAACGTTGCAGATCTTATCAGGATTATAAATTGATAAACTTAAAACTGCAGAAGTTTATTTTTTGTAACCCTGCAATCGAGCCTTGGTTAAGCTTTTTGTTGCGTAGCATTTTTTAGCAGCAACGCCCTGGGGAACGAAAGGCAGTTATGCTTCATCCCGAAATGTTTCGGGACTTTGTACTGTCGTGCTTGCATCAACTTTAATTATAGCGAATAAAACAAAGAAACCTGATTAAAAATTTACAAATTCTGCTAAATGAAAATCTTTAAAAATGTAATCCTGGTTTTTTTAATCAGCCTTCAATTTCAATTTATCAATGCACAAATATTTTCATTAAACGGTGAGTGGAAGTTTGCTCAAGGTGATAACAAAGAAAATTCATCACCTGCTTTTAATGATGCAAACTGGAAAACAGTTGATGCCGGTGCAATGCATTGGGATAAAAAAAGTTTATCAGGTTCAGCAAGTTATTATTTATGGCTACGCAAAAAAATTGTTATTCCTTCTTCTTTAAAAAATGAATTAAATAAAACAGACGCATTAGCATTGTACTTAGGAAAGATACAAGAGGAAGATGATGCTTACTTAAACGGTAAACGGATAGGTACAACAACATCACGCGACCTGAAAAGAGCTTACCTGCTGCCTGAAAATGAAATTTTATGGGACAAAGAAAATACTATAGCCATTCGCATTCTTCACCGGGGATTTGGCAGTGGCGTTAGCGAAGAGCCATCCATCCATTCAGCTTCACCTGATGTAATTTTTTCGATTTCAACAGATCAAAAAGGAGCTACTCCAAAGCAACAGGTGAATAACAAAGCGGCTGTTTATAAATGCATCATTCAAAACAAATTAAATAAAAAGATAGCCGCAAACATTACCGCAAATTTTTATGATGACAGCAAACACATTTTAAAATCAATTCAAAATAAGATCACTTTAAAACCCGGAGAAAACATCTTTAGCTTTCCATATCAAACTGCAAATTCATTTCTTAAAATTGAATACGACATTTCAATTCCTTGGTATAACTATACAGTAAAGCGTAATGCAGAATATGGCTACTCAAACATCGTTTATAAAGCAACGCAACCACTTATTGCAAACAAGGTTAAAGAATATTTTACCCCTGCATCGTTACAAAACCAAACTATACAAGGTTGGTTGGGTGAGAAAATGAAAGCTAACAAAGATGAACGTTTATATAAAGTTGATGAAGCGGCTTTGCTGGCTGGCTACATTAACAAACCCGGTGCGCATCCATGGATCGGAGAGCATGTTGGAAAGTTTTTGGAAGCTGCATGCAACACGTATTTAAACACGTATGACGCTAAATTAAAAATACAAATAGATCGTACAGCACAACAACTGATCGCTTCGCAATTAGAGGATGGGTACCTCGGCACTTACAAGCCTGAAAGCCACTGGACAAGTTGGGATGTATGGAGTCATAAGTACAATATCATTGGCTTGCTTAGCTATTATCAATTATCAGGTTACAAGCCGGCATTAGTTGCGGCAGAAAAAGCCGGTAATCTTTTATGTTCAACCTTTGGTAATGGTGCAGGTCAGTTAAACATTATTACAGCAGGTTTGCATGTAGGCATGGCAGCTACAAGTGTGTTAGACCCAATGGTTGATCTGTACAGGTTTTCAGGAGATAAAAAATATCTTGATTTTTGTTACTACATCGTTTCAAGCTTCGACAATAATAATGGTCCAAGAATAATTTCAACACTTGACAGTATTGGTCGTGTTGATAAAACAGCCAATGCAAAGGCTTACGAAATGCTTTCAAATTTAGTGGGTTTAATAAAGTTATACAAGGCAACAAACGATCAGCAATTTTTAACGCCCGTACTAAATGCATGGAAAGACATCACCAATAATCGTTTGTATATAACCGGCACCACAAGTTCTTTCGAGCATTTTCAGGATGATCATTTGTTGCCCGCAAGTGCCAAAGACAATATGGGTGAAGGTTGTGTTACCACAACATGGCTGCAGTTAAATTATAACCTGCTATCTCTGTTTGGTAAAATGGAATACTTAGATGAGTTAGAACGGTCAGTTTACAATCATTTAACCGGTGCTGAAAATCCGCAGACGGGTTGTGTTAGCTATTATACGCCGCTTATGGGCGTTAAGCCTTATCGCTGCAACATCACCTGCTGTATGTCAAGTGTACCAAGGGGTATTGCAATGGTGCCGTTGTTTGCTAATGGTAAGATGAATGGCAGTCCATCGTTTCTTTTTTATCAACCAGGGATATATAAAACAAATGTTTCCAACCATAAAACTGCAGTTGAATTCATCACTAAAACTACTTTTCCTGAGGAAGGAAATGTTACGATAGATGTGCAGCCAGCTAACAAGGTAGCTTTTGAAGTAATGCTGCGCAAGCCTTATTGGGCTGATGATTTTACAGTTTCTGTAAATGGCATTCCACAGAAACAAACAAGTAAAGAGTTCGTTGCTATTAGCCGAACATGGAGCAAAGGCGATAAGGTGAACGTGCATTTTACAATGCCTGTAAAGTTGTTAGAAGGTGGCATCAGCTACCCGGGTTCTGTTGCCTTTCAACGCGGTCCGCAGATACTTGTTTATGATAAAAATCTGAATACAGTTTCACCTGATAAAACTTCTATCGCTGCGGGTTATAAATGGCAAATTGCTTCTAATGTTTTACCTGATACATGGGTAGGAAGCCAGGCGTATAAAGTTCAAACTACGGAAGATGGTAAACCAAAAAATATCATCTTGGTTCCGTATGCCGATGCAGGTCAGACCGGTGGCGAAGTGGTAACATGGCTAAAGAAAAATTAGTTTGAAACGTAGTAAACAGTATAAAGTTATCTGACAGGAAAGCATCAGGAGTTCGTCGTTATAAAATAGCACGAAAAGCAAGCGATGCAAAGTATGTAATTATTGAGCTTGAGTTTGATAATTTACACAGTCCGCAATCAAAAATTATTGAAGTGTTTGACAACGTTGATTTATATTAACTCCTTTTTCCCCCTTCTAGTCCTCGTTTGCAACGAAGACTAATCCACGACATTTATTACTTTGCAATTAATGAGTGGAGACAAATATTTAATCAGCGATAAAACTGGTGCTACTTTGCTACATTCACAGTTATCCATTGGATAGATATTTTTTCACGAAAAGAATACAGAGATATATTGTTGACTCTTTAAATTATTGCATTGCTGAAAAAGGTTTGGTAGGGTATACCTGGGTTATAATGAGCAATCATATTCATTTAATAGTTACAACTAAATCAGATGTTGGAAATATTTCAGACATAATCAGAGACCTCAAAAAACACACATCAAAAGAAATTACAAACAGGGACTGGAAGCGGGGCTTTTGTTCTTTACATTTGACATCCGTTCGCTGTTGTGCAGAAGTTCAAGCAGAAGAGCCTTGAATGCCACACGGGTGGCAAGCGGGCAATTGTTAGCGGACATTATAAAACCGAAAACTCAACAAAAAATAATACTGATACTTTGAAAAAAATTGTCATTCTCGGAAGTTCAAGAAAAGACGGAAATACAAAGCAAGCAATAGATAAGTTAAACTTGCTATCCGACTTTGACATAGTAGACTTAAACGAATTTGATATAAATTATTATGACTATGAACATAGGAACAAAAGTGACGACTATTTGGACCTTGTACGAAATATCATCGATAACTATGATATTTTGATTTTTGCAACACCTGTTTATTGGTATTCTATGAGTGGAATAATGAAAGTGTTTTTTGACCGAATTACTGACTTGCTTGATAACGAAAAGGAATTAGGAAGAAAATTAAGAAATAAAAATATGGCGGTTTTGAGTTCATCCATTGGCGACCATTTAGGAGAAAAATTTTGGCTTCCATTTATTGAAATCGCAAAGTACTTAGGAATGAATTATATCGGAAATGTTCATACAATTGTGAATAGTGACCAAGCGGACGACTTAACTGAATTTGCAAAATTAATAAATGAAAGAAGTACAACAACGAACCGCTAATCTTAAATCAACATGCAAAAAAAACTGATTGATAACTTCTTAATCTAGTCCTCGTTTGCAACGAGGACTATCAACCGAATTTTTTTTTACCTTACAAAAAATGGAAGATGTAATAATTATTGGTGGAGGTTTGAGTGGACTTTCAACAGCTTATTATCTCAAAAAGGAAAGCATTAGTTTCAAAATCTTAGAAGCCCAAAATCGTTTGGGTGGTCGTATTGAAACTGTATTTGGCAATCAAAATACGCCTATGGAAATGGGTGCTACCTGGTTTGGCAAAGACCATAAAAATCTCATACACATTTTATCAGAACTTAATATTGGTTATTTTGAACAACACAATGAAGGTATTGCTTTGTTTGAAACGATGTCTTTTGAACCACCACAGCAATACTTTGTACCTGCCAATACTCATTCGGCATATAGAATTAAAGGTGGCAGTTACAGTATTATAGAAGCCTTATATCAAAATATTGGTAAAGAAAATGTAGTGCTAAATACTGAAATAATTGAGATTGTTGATGGAGGTGATACTATCAAAATTACAGATAGTGATAAAAATATTTTTTACTGCAAATGCTTAATCATTTCTATTCCACCCAAATTGCTTATTAATACTATATCGTTCTTACCTGCTTTACCACCTGCTTTACATCAGGTAATGCAAAAAACGCAAACCTGGATGAGTGGTTCTGCAAAATTTTCAGTTGAGTACAAAAAACCTTTTTGGAAAGAATTGGGCTTTTCGGGAAGCGTTTTCAGCCAATCAGGATTAGCATCTGAAATTTACGACCATAGTAATTTTGAAAACACAAAATTTGCTATAAAAGGCTTTTTAAATGTTTCTTCAATACACTACACTTTTGAAGAACGAATGGAAAAAGTAATTGCACAACTGAAACATTACTTTGGTAATGAAGCACAAAATTTTATAAGCTACAACGATAAAATCTGGAGCGACAAATACATTCAGCCCAACAAAGACAATTTCTTACCACCACACCACAATAATGGAAATCATATTTTTGAAGAAAGCTATATGAACGGTAAACTTTTATTTACAGGTACAGAAACCAGTAATGTATTTGGTGGCTATATGGAAGGAGCCATCATCGCTTCAAATTCAGTTGCAGCAAGGGTTTCAAAAATACTCAAAAAATAGTTCTACTTTTTTTGCATCCCTTTTCTAGTCCTCGTTTGTAACGAGTACTAATACACGACATTTAGTTTTTTGCAATTAATGAGTGGAGATAAATATTTTATCAGCGATAAGGCAGGCTGCTACTTTGTTACATCATAATTATCCTTTATTTATTTAATATTGATTTCGCTTTTTACTTTGCAAAGGTAGTCCTCGTTACAAACGAGGACTAGAAGGGGGAGCAATCTATTCGATGCTGATAAAGTATGAGCAACAAAAGTGAAAAATCTGATTTCCCTATTTAGGTTTCTATATATCATGGTAGCCCCCTTATAGCCCAAGGTTCTCTCATCCATCTTTCATATTTAAAAAAATTTGCTGGGGCAAGCGTCCGCTTGTGCATAATAGTCTCTTCATGGTCGGTCCCCACCGACCAACATTTTAAAGATAATGGGTGAAAAGGAATGGTTGATGAGGATACCAACCAGGGAAGTAAGGTTTATCCATTATATCATTCTATAATTCATCGGAAAAATAAAAGTAAAATAAATTCACAGGTATACAAATCGGATGAGATGTAATACTACTGCTTTTTTTCTGCCATCTTTTTCATGGCATCTGTAATTTGCTTGTTTTCTTCTTCAGAAACCCCATGCTTATCAGTATCATTTGTGCCACCTTTAGATACCGAAAATTGCAGACTTTCCAAATAGGGTGACATTTTATTTTGCAAAGCAAATTCCTTGATTGTAGTTGCATAAAAGGCACGGGCTTCACTTACACTTTTTTTCCCTGTTATTACATCATTTGCTAAATTGATGGCAAGAAAGTTTGCTCCTTCTTTATCGCATTTGGCAGAAAGCTCACCGTCTGTTCTGCGTATTGTAACACTACCGTCATAAGTTATCACATCAGAGCTTTTATTTGACGGTACTTTATAATCAATAACTTGTTCCATAACATCTACATGGTCTACAGGAAAAATATGTTTACTTTCTTCATTAAATATGATTGTTCTTTTCCAAGGACCATTGTTGTACCATACTAACATTCGACCTGTACTTTCATTGGGTTTGCCATATTTATCCATCACTTCTTTAGCAGCCATTTGAGAAGCTTGTGGCCAACCTGAAATATCAGGCATATTTCCATCTCTTTTTTCATTTGTAGTGATTGCCGAATCCTTTACCGTGTTGTTCTCTGTTGCCGTATCATTGTTACAACTAGCGGCTAAGAACAATAAAATAGTTGTAAGGAGCGGAAATATCAATGCATTCTTTTTCATTTTTGTTGATTTTATTTATTAAAATAATGTTTTTACAAAAGCTTGCTTTTTTAGCATTTGTAATAGTTAGTCGAAATTCACAATAACCTTGCCAGTGGTTTCATTTCCCACGTAGCATTGGCAATAGCATCAAAATCGTAATATTTTCCGTAACGGTATCTACCAAAAAATATTGAAGGAGTAGCGTAAACCAAATTTTAAATCCCCTTTTGATGCCCAATGCGGGATTTATTTTCTTTTTTACATCGGTCATATCCGGTAGCGTTTCATTACATCAAACTCAATGACTGTTGGTTTCTTAATACTAGTGTTCATGGTATTGTTTCTAGTTGATAATGAAAAGGAGAGGCCGGTGGACAGCCCCTCCTTTGTTGAATCCTCTATTGAATACTTTCTACCTGGTTGGTAGGTGCGTATGAGTTGTATAATTTATTTACTTGAGCCGCAGGTTGTCCCTGTTTTTCTTTTACCGTTTCTTTCGTTGGTGGCTCCGACCAGGGCATCTTGCCTGCAATCATTTTGGGCACATTTATTATCACATCGGTTCCCGCTCTTTTTATTACAGCATCGAGCGGAATATAGGTATCATCTTTAAAGATCATTCCCATAGGTACTAGTATGTATCCTTCGCAGTTTTCACAAGCTTGCACCACTTCTTTCACTGTGCCTATTTCTCCGCCATCAGACCCACGTACAGTGTCGCCTTCTTGTATCTGAAGGTTTCCTCCGTTGTTCATTTCCAGAGCTGCCAGAAAATCTTCTGTTTTAATGACGGCATTGGCTATCATAGGAAAGTTGACAATCATTGCCGCTTCGTATTCCATAACGCCTGTAGCGCCAATAGCATCTGAAATAAAGGTTACATCATAACCTTCTTCCATGGCGTGGCGCCCGGTTGATTCGCAGCAAATGTTAGCGGTCATGCCCGCAATTATTATATGTGTCGTTCCCCTATTCTTTAGTTCTTCTTTAAGGTCTGTTTGCATAACATCACAACTTTTGTGTGGTTGTAATACAATATCACCTGCTTCCGGCTTCAGAGCTGGGTGAAAATCAGCACCCCATGTTCCAGCCTGGAACATCTTCATCTCGAACATCATACGGTTGATGCCGCTTCTTTTTTGCAGGTGTTCGTTGGCATAATCTTCTTCTGTATACGCCATAGGACCGTAAAAAACTGGAATTCCCTTTGCTCTTGCACCAGCAATAACACGCTGTATGTTTTCGATTACATTATGCATCTGCACAGTCTTCTTTGTCAATTCCCATGCTGCGCCGCCTTCTGATAGAAAATCATTTACCGGGTCGATAATCAGCAATACAGTACGGTCTGGAGGGTAAGAGGTATTATTTTCCTCTTTCGGGAGGTAGGTTGCTTTCCGTCTGCTTTCTGTTTTAATTGGTTCCATATAGTTTCTCTTTTATTGGTTAAAAATTTTCTTATCGATTATCCTTGTACCAATAACCTGCCAGCTTTTGCGGGATATACCAGCAGTACAGGTTCTTTATTAAAATCCATTTCAGCCGGGTAAGTATAAACCCATCTTTCAGGTTCGTCTAGGGTGTAGAATAAGCCGGGGCTTTTTAATGACCCCTAATTTGCAAGATGCTTTCATACGTAATGGAAAAGTCATAGTCTTCAATTAAAGGGATCTCTTTAAACCTTTAGTTGTTCAAAAACAGTTTTCCTGACAATATCCCATTGTCACCATAAAAGATGCAGCGATATGATTGCTCGCGGTTCCGCAATAGCTGTATAATAGACCAGCAATGAAGTTGCGGGAGGGGGTATGGTAACAGCATGTGTAATTCCGGTAGGCTTACCCGGGTTACAACACACCTTTATTTGCTGCTGCCACATCAAGCATTGCAGATGCATCAGCAACGGCGCCGGTGGGATTTTTAGAATCCTAAAACTTTTAAAGCAAGTTTTTGTTAAAACAAAACCTTTAAAAAGGTTTTTACGAATATAAATAAATTAAGCAACAGACATAAAATTTTAACGGAGTAGAAGATATCAATTTTTTTTTAGCTTATTTTTGATATGACTGAATTTTAAACTATTAATCCATATGGCAACTTCACTTATCCATTCCGACGACTCAATTGACATTGAAGAAACTAATTTTCTTTCGCACCCGGTACATCGCCGGTCATTCTTTAAATATGCCGGATTTAGCGCAGCAGGTTTGGCTATGATGGCTTCCGCTTGTAAAATACCTTACAAGGCAACAGGCTATAATTTAGGAAACAGTGATTTTGCTGTATTAAATTTTGCTTACGCTTTAGAGCAACTGGAAGCTGCCTTTTATACCAGGGTTACTGACAAATTTTATACAGGTGCTACTGAACTGGAAAAAGATTTGATCACTGACATTCGCAATAATGAAATAGCCCACCGTGAATGGTACCAAAGAGTTTTACTGCTGAAAAAATTACCTCATCTGGAGTTTGACTTTTCGTCAATAAATTTTAATAGCCGGGACAGTGTACTTAATACAGCCAAGGAAATGGAAGACACCGGTGTTTCTGCTTACAATGGTGCCGGCAAATTATTAAAAGTGGGTTTATTTTTAGCAGAAGCAGGAAATATTGTTTCTGTTGAAGCCCGCCATGTCGCTACTATCCGCAACCTTATCAGCTTTGGTGATTACGCCGGGGATGATGTAATAGATGCAAATGGTCTGGATGGAGCCCGTACTCCACAAGAAGTAATTGCATTGACTTCTAAATATTTCAAAAAACCAATTGACGGTTCCAATTTACCTACCTCATAAAATAATTTATATGAACATTTTAAACATAATGGAAGATATAGAGAAAGCAGATGATGAAATTTACGAAAGAATAAATCCCCGGAGAAAAGTAATCAAAAACTTTTTAGGTGCAGGAAGTAAAGTTGCTTTATCAGCTTTACCTATTGCATTAAGTGGTCTCTTTACTAAAGCATACGGAAGAGTACCGGAAAAAGTTTTGGATGTGCTGAATTTTGCTTTAACCCTTGAACATTTAGAACATAGGTTTTATCAAACTGCTATGGATACTTCCAATTTAATTCCGGCGAAGGATAAACTAGGCTTCATCCTTAAACATGAAAAGGCCCATGTAAAATTTTTAGAAGATACCATTAAAAAAAGTGGAGGAACACCTGTTAGTGAAGCAAAATATGATTTTACAGGAAAAGGCACTTATCCTGATGTTTTTACCAATTATAAAACTTTTTTATTGGTAGCTCAAAGTTTTGAAGATACCGGTGTAGCAGCTTACAAGGGTCAAGCAACAAAAATCAAAGCCTCATACAAAGAAGTAAATGAAATACTTACAGCTGCCTTACAAATTCATTCAACTGAAGCCCGCCATGCTGCTCACATTCGTTTTATCAGGTTACTCTCCGGCTTTGCAACAATAAAGCCTTGGATAATTGGAGATGACAATACCAAAGGACAACCTTCCTATCCTATTTATCGGGACGAAGATGACCACAGGCATGTGTTCATAAATATAAATGGTATCGGCGGGTATAAAACCAAAAATGCAGGCACTGCAAGTTTTGATGAACCCTTGAGAAAAGATGATGTACTAAAAATTGTTGCTCCGTTTTTTGCCTGACAAATTTTTAAGGTAAAGTTCACCAGGTATTTGAGAGGTTATTTGATTGTAAGGAAATTACATTCAAACATTTCTTTTTACAAAAGTTGAATTACATGCATAATTCCCTGTAATGGAATTCTTTTTTCTTAGCCTATCACCCTTGCCAAGCCTTGTGTTTGAAGATGATGTTTTTCTTATAGAGGATTAATATAGAAGTAAAAATTGATCACTGAATAATTTATTTAATTAGTATTCCTCTCTATCCTGGCTAATCTATTGTGCAGTATGAGTTTTATTACGAGGTATCAGCAATAATTCTTTTTGGCGTCCATCAATGTAACGCACACCTTCTTTGGTAAATACAGCTTGTTCTTCAAGCATTATCCTTATCTCTTTGTTGTTCCATTCAGGTAAATTCATTTTAGCATTCAATTCAATAGCATAGGCTGTATTATGAAGCAGCAGATAATCACCAGTCCCCGGAACTCCGCCTTGCATATCCCACATACCAATAGCCGGACCTGCACCATGTCCGTGATAACCTATAGGATGAGTATAAATAGAAGCATTGATGTTCTCTTTCTTCGCCTGAGAAAGCGCTTGCTTTAAAGCCTGGTTTCCTGTTTTATTTAACGCAAAAGAGGCAGTAAGAATATCCTGCAGCCTGTTTCCTGTAGCCAATGCTTTTATAAGAAACTCAGGGGCTTCTTTTTCTCCGGGCTTTAAAACATAAGCCAGTTGCTGTACATCTGTATTTAGCCCCAGGTAAGTAATACCGAAATCTACATGCACTAAATCCCCTGGTTGTATTATTTCTTTATCAGGCTGCGTGGCAAAACTCCTTTGCGAATCACCGGCACCGGGATTAGCTCTTTGCACATCTACTGTAGGGTGAAACCATGAATCTAACTTCAATCCTGCTACACGTTCTCTAAACCACCACACTACATCCTCTGTAGTAGTTATGCCGGGGTGAATAACTTTTTCGGAAAAGCCTTCTGCAATTATACGGTGCCCGATATTACATATTTGTTCATATAAAACCAACTCCTGTGCAGAACGCAACTGCAACCAGTTTACAGCCAGCTTTTCAGCGCTTGTTACTGCTTTTTTACTAATCGCCGGCAGATAGTGCATAAGGCTGTCATATTCGCCTTTTGTAAGTCCATCTGCATGTGCATATTGCGGCGAAATATTAAGACCAATCTTTTTAGGTTGCCGTTCTGCAATAAGTGCAGCAAGCCTTTTCCATTGATTGGGTTCTTTTTCAGGATTCCATTCGCCTTTAAACAATTTACCTATATCATAGCGTGCAACTGCAAGTCTTTCAACTCCTTCTTTTACACCTTTATCGAAAAATACAAGAACTGTTCTTCTGCGTGCATGCAGCCATGTGCCGGGCAACATTGTTTTTGCTACAGGATCTTCATTATACTCTCTGGCTATTATTACCCACATATCAATTCCTTCCTGTCGCATAAGAGCAGGCAATAAATTATCAAGCCTGTCCTTTAGCAACTCATCCTGTACCACTGCTCTTTCTTTTAGTGAGAGTGTAGATATCTGTGCCCTTGTTATCAGGCAAATACAGGAAACAAAAAGTAAAAATAATCCTGCTCTAATTGGTTGCATGTTCATACGTTTGATGATAATTTCTGTTTCTAAAAGTAACCCATACCTGTCAATGTTAAACTACATGCTGAATTATTTTTAATTATAATTTATTGCCTATCATAATATTTTATAAAGTTTAAAATACACTTGCAACTGCATAAACAAATCCCCTTGCTCTCCCTACTATCTTCAAAATAATAAAAGTATTGCTGTCCTGATTTTGTAACAAAGGATATTTTCCATAATTAGTACTGATAAACAGCTACACAATAAAAATTACATCTTCAACGAAACAGCATTATGTATTTGGTCATAAAAAGTTTAAGGGTTTATAGTAAATCCTGAGAAATATAAACTTTTCAATTTAAAATTAATCAAGTTCAATTTTCATCATTTGCTATAGTTTTGCACAATCGTCTCATTCCATTTATCTAAAGACATAGTCGTATCATTCTAATTTAAAAAAAGATCAATATAATCATGGACAAAAATTCGCAAGACATAACCAAATGCCCTTTTCACAACGGAACTATGAAGAGGCGGTGCCTGGAACAAGGTGATAATTTAGACCGGTGTGATATAAAATGATGTAAGCTGGCCTACTGGCCTTGGTTCGTGTCCGGAGGCCGACCGAGAATATTTTTTCAGAACTTATTTTAAAATTTACTACAGTTATGGGCACACAAACTGTGCGAAAGGAACTCTCAGATATTTTAGCGACAGCTGATATTAAAATAAACGGCTCCGATCCGTGGGATCTTAAAATACATAACGATGGTTTTTATAAACGGGTGCTTAGCGAAGGAACACTGGGCCTGGGTGAATCTTATATGGATGGATGGTGGGATTGTGAAGCATTAGACGAGTTCTCCTTCCGTGTTTTAAGAAGTGGCTTATATAATAAAGCAAAATTTGGATGGAAGATATCAAGGGAGATTTTGTTTGCAAAAGTTTTAAATATGCAAGCAAAAGATATGGCAGCCAATAATGCAATGCGCTCATACGATATTGGCAACAGGCTTTTTCAGCTTATGCTGGATAAACGCATGGCTTATACCTGTGGCTACTGGAAGAATACTGATAACCTTGACCAGGCTCAGGAAAATAAACTCGATCTTATTTGCAGAAAGATAAAACTCCAACCGGGCCAACATGTTCTTGATGTGGGATGTGGCTGGGGAACATTTGCCAAATTTGCAGCAGAAAAATATGGGGCAACAGTAACTGGCGTTACTGTTTCTCCCAGCCAGGTAGAACTTGGTACTGAAATGTGCAAAGGGCTCCCTGTGGAGATAAGGCTTCAGGATTACCGTGATGTAACCGGAAAATTTGATCATGTGGTAGCGATAGGATTAACCGAACATGTGGGGTATAAAAATCACCGCATATTTATGGAAACAGTTGCCCGCTGTTTAAAAGACGAAGGATTTTTCTTACTTCACTCCGTATGCCATCCTTATTCAACAACCTCTATTGACCCATTTACTGATAAATATATTTTCCCAAAATGTGTATTGCCATCTCTCAAACAAATTGGCAATGCCATAGAACATCTTTTTCTGATAGAAGACCTACATAATTTTGGCACTTACTATGATCCTACACTCAGAGCTTGGTTTGAAAATTTTAACAGGCACTGGGATGAACTTAAGGAAGAATATGGAGAAAGATTTTACCGCATGTGGAGATATTACCTGCTTTCCAATGCAGGCTCCTTCCGTGCCAGGCACAACCAACTCTGGCAAATTGTAATGTCGAAAAAAGGAGTGCTGGGTGGATATGAGGCAGTGAGATAATTATTATTAGAAAATTATTTCTCATCAACTACATCCCATAACAAATGTTCTTTAATTACCTCTTTAAAAGTCTTCTTTGGCAAAGCCCTGATATTAGTACAAGGTTGTGTTCCTTCTTTCGTAATTAAAAATTTCGCTGGCCCCCTATTGGCCTTTAGGTTTGTTTCAGTACAAATTCTAGCCATGTTCGTGTGCCCCGAACCACATTACAAAGCATATTCTAAAACAGTTTTAAATCATTTAATTGAACCAAACTGCATAACCTTTTCTTCTCAGGTCTAATGCAAGTTTATTCTCCATTACCAAAGCCTCTTGCCTGGTCATTGATTTTACATTTATCTGCTCATAAAGACTGGGACGTAAATAGGTTCCGTATTTCAGTACAATGTAAGCTGAAAGCTGATGGCCTTTTTTGTTTACATATCCGGTCTTATGCTGGTTAAAACGTTCAGCAGGTGTTTTACTCATCATGCCAACATACAAACATTGCAGCACCCCATTAAATTGTGGATTTGCATTTCTGAATTTTGTGTTCTCAGTAAATACTTTTTTAGATAATTCTACAACGTAAACCTGGTATTTCATTGGATAACAAATTTCTCGATTTTCCTATACATTCAGTTTAAATTTTTAAAATAAAATCAAAGATCCTTCTATTCATATCTATGCTTTTTACCAATATTAATTTAACTACACAGCATTATCCTCCTTCTCGTATTAGTTTGTAAATAGGAGCGATAAAAAAATACATTTCTGCAAAAATTTGTAGATTAGCATATAAACTACTTCAAGATTAAAAGATTTATAGATGGACAAAGGCACTCAAACCATGATTGATAACCTGCAAAAGAACACGGGTAAAACATTACCACAATGGATTGAAATAGTAAATAAGCAAAACATTCAAAAACATGGAGAAATAATCAAATTCCTAAAAGAGAACCATTCGTTAACTCACGGGTTTGCCAATTTAATTGCCCATAAATCTAAAGGAACTGATGCAGGTTCTGCGAGTAATGAGGATGAGTTGATATTAAAACAATATCAGGGAAAAGAAAACTTTAAACCACTTTATGATAAGCTGTTAACCGAAATTAAAAAGTTTGGAAAGGACGTGGAGATTGCTCCTAAAAATGCTTATGTTAGTTTAAAAAGAAAAAAGCAATTTGCTATATTACAACCGGCAACAAAAACAAGATTTGAAATTGGGATTAATTTAAAAGGTGCGCCACAGAAAGGTAAATTAGAAGTAATTAATTCCGCCAACGCCATGTGTTCTCACAAAATCAATTTAAACGATATAAAAGACATTGATGCTGAAGTTATCGAATGGCTAAAAATAGCATACGAGAAGGCAGGATAAGGAACAACAGCATCAATATTTAAAAGTGTAGTGGCTATTATTTCTCTCCTGATAAAGGATGTGATCTGCAAATTATTTTTAATCAGCAATTATTTTAATACGATTATTTCTTCATTTAGAATGAGTAGAGAGCATTGTGCCGTTGCGGCGACAACAAAAAAAAATTTTACTATTTTGTTTTTTCTAGAAAAGAAAATAACCGAATTAGATCTTCATCTTTTTTGAGATTTAATTTATGCGCAGAAGAATACTCCAAAATTTTATCTGTATACTCAGGAAGCTTTTTTGTTAGCAATTTTAAACTAACTGAATTTCCAAGTTCAAGCAATTTATTTTCATTAGGATCAAAAATGAAAAACTCCTGAACAAGCGAATATTTACTTTGTACAGGCCCACCGTAATTATTTATTTCTTCAACTTTTTTATGTTTCCATTTTAAAAGCTGCATTGATTTTCCGGCTGATAAAACTTCATAAAAAGTAGTGGCATCTTTTTTTCTGATAGCAGGATATCCATTTT
>JBBJOK010000210.1:0-5512 GCA_037721545.1 Chitinophagaceae bacterium | reverse complement strand
TGGTAGATTGCAATATATTTTTATACTGATTAATATCATTACTAAAATTTTTATCAACTGACATTATCACATCATCTTTTTGAAAGCCTGCTTTAAAGGCCGGTGAGCCAGGTACTATGTCGTCTATGATAATCTTTCCCTCAATATTATATATACTCATACCTGTGTAAGAATAATCAAACTCTTCTCTATAATGACTATTGGGCAAAAGATGAATCTCTCTTTTTTTATAATTAAAAATCATGTTGAATCTTCTCAATATATCATTACCTATTAGCCCACCAATATAGGGGTAGGATGTAGCATTGTATTCATCATCCATAATGTGAGTTGGCACTCTTCTAAAAATATATGGGCCTATTTTTACTTCTTTTATGATAGTTACAGTCATTCTCTTTTTGCCTCCCAACCCTTGGGCTTCGACTGTAACCGGTACTCTTTTTTTTAAAAGGATAGTACTGTCGTCGATAAAATCTTTGCTTAGTAAAAAGGAAAGACCGGCACCTGTATCTATATAAAAATTGGCATTGATAGTTCGTGAATCTTTAATACGCAATGATTGAATTGGTAAAGCAGTAAATAATGGACGTAATAAATACCCTCCCGAAGGATACCGGATGCTACCTGGTTCAAAAACTTCGATTGTGGTACTATCAAAATTAACTTTAACTATGTATTTGCTAAAGAAACTATAACCTATAATACCATCGATTTTTTCACCATAAACATTGGTGAGTATTTCATAATCATTCACATAAAAATCCAGCCCCTTAATTCTTAAACCCGGTAAAACGAGATCGTTATTTTTTGCAAAATCAACTTCTTTTATTCCGGCAATTCCATTAATTGTTCTGCCAGAGGGGGAATGAGGTATTTTAAGTTCTTCGCAAGTATTAGTATCAAGTGATATACCTCCGCTACCTGTATCTAAAATAAAATGAAGCGTGTCTGGAATATCATTCAATCTTGCTTTAATTAAAATAACTCCACCGGTTAATTGTTTAAAGGGAAATTTAGTTATGAGTTTTGCAGGCTTTTCAATAAACTGTTCCTGCGCAATAGCGGATGTAGAAAATAAGCAAATAAGTATATGAATTACAATTCGTTTCATAAGCTTAAACCCAATTTACAAGTTAATGCATGTATTTTTGCATCCTTTATATGAATATATCAAACCTTTTTAAAAAGGCGCTCAATTTTGAATTCCTTTCTGTAGAAGAAGGCATGTTTTTATTTAATAATGCTGCATTAAGTGAGCTGATGCTTGTTGCTGACGAATTAAGAAAAAAGCAGGTACCCCATGGAAAAGTAACCTGGATAATTGACAGGAATTTAAATACAACTAATGTTTGTGTGGCAAATTGCAAATTTTGCAACTTCTACAGAATACCAGGCCACCCTGAAGCTTACATTACAGATATTGAAACTTACAAGAGAAAAATTGATGAAACCATCAGGTATGGTGGTGAACAATTGTTGCTACAGGGCGGCCATCATCCGGATCTGGGATTACAATATTATGTTGACCTATTTAAACAACTTAAACAGTTATATCCAGATATAAAATTACATGCATTAGGCCCACCCGAAGTAGCACATATCACCAAGCTTGAAAAATCTACCCATCGGGAAGTTTTGATTGCACTTAGGGAAGCGGGTTTGGATTCATTACCCGGCCCCGGCGCAGAAATTTTGACTGATAGAGTTCGGCGCCTAATTAGCAAAGGCAAATGCGGCACACAGGAATGGCTTGATATAATGGCCGAAGCTCATAAATTAAATATCACCACTTCTGCAACGATGATGTTTGGGCATGTTGAAACATTACAGGAGCGATTTGAGCATTTGGTAAAACTGAGAGAAGTGCAAGCAAAAAAACCGGAAGCCTCTAAAGGCTTTATAGCTTTTATCCCATGGACCTTTCAGGATGTTGATACTTTGCTTGCAAAAATTAGGGGAGTACAAAATTTAACCACTGCTGAAGAATACATCCGCATGATCGCCATGAGCCGGATAATGTTACCTAATATAAAAAATATACAGGCAAGCTGGCTTACTGTGGGCAAGCAGGTTGCACAATTATGCCTGAATGCAGGTGCCAATGATTTTGGAAGTATAATGATAGAGGAAAATGTGGTTAGTGCTGCCGGAGCACCACATAGGTTTACCAGTGCCGGCATTCAGCAAGCAATAAAAGATGCAGGCTTTGAGCCACAATTACGTAACCAGCAATATGAATTTAGAAAATTGCCTGTTCTGATGGAAGAGCAGGTGATAGATTATTGACAATAACATGAACAAAACACTTTTGTGGCTGCGTAGGGCAGGCATTGCTGAGGGAATTTCTTTTCTTGTTTTACTTTTAATTGCTATGCCGTTAAAATATTATTTTAATCAACCCCTGGCAGTAAAAATAGTGGGATGGATGCATGGAATATTATTTATTGCATTTATTTGGCTTGCCTGGAACTATAAAAATGATCACAATAAAAACTTCCGATGGTTTGCAATTGCATTTGTAGCAGCGCTGATCCCCGTTGGCACTTTCTTTTTTGATAAAAAACTTAAACAGGAAGAAAAATTTGTTTAATTGGTTTTGTCATTATAATTAGCCAGTGATCAACAGCAGCTACTATAATTGAATACCTAAACTCATAACTTTTAATTTAATAATCTCATTGAAAGAAGCATTCCCCATAATTAAAACGGAGCGTTTGTTACTTCGTCAATTTAAGGATAATGATCTTGAAAATGTTTTCGCAGGATTATCTAATTTAAAGGTTATAAGATATTATGGGGTTAGTTATACAACTTTGGAAGACACTAAATTGCAGATCAAATTTTTCGCTGATCTGGAACAAAATGATACAGGAATTTGGTGGGCAATATGCGCTGCAAATAACCAAATTTTTTATGGAGCAATCGGATTAAATAATTTGACGAAGCAACACAAAAAAGCTGAAATCGGTTTTTGGCTTTTGCCTGATTTTTGGGGAACCGGGATTATGAGTGAAGCCATACCTTTAGTTTGCGATTATGGTTTTTCCCATTTTGGGTTGCACAGAATTGAAGCAATTGTGGAAACAAAAAATACAAATTCAAAAAATATAATGGAGAAAATGCAGTTCACCCATGAAGGCACCATGAAAGATGCGGAAATAAAAAATGCAGAGTTTATTAGTTTAGATTTTTATGCAAAACTTAATACCAGGCCATAACGATTTTGTAACATCCATTTAAGTTTTTAACATTAAAAAGAAAAAAAACTCCTGCCTTATAAAATTAATAATATATTGTCTATTGAAACAAAAATTAATCTAATCATCCGAATGTAAAGCCTGAATAATTTTAATTATTAATAGAGAGTTAATTAACGCCACTAACTTTCGAAAAGTAAATTGAGAAGTTTGGCATAATTCCCAGGCAATAATTTTCCCACTCCATCGTTGTACATATATAAATTCCATTATTATGAATACAACTGCCCCCAACCGGAATCTTTTTGTAAAATTTATTCAAAATTTTATAGCTAAGCTTTCACAAAATCCAGGATTTTATAATACCCGGTATTTCAAAAAACCGCATAGAAATTACAGGCATAGCCAAATGATATAATTTATGCAGGTTTTCATACGAAAGGGTGCTAAATGATAATGCAACATATTGACAGGGTTCCAAACACATAAGTCGCGTGTATTTCTGCGAAATATTTATCTGTACATTACATTTTGTACACAATAAGAATGAAATTTCGTGCAACTTATGCAAATTTATCACGGGCCGCCCCAGTTCTGTCCCCACTAACCGGCAACAATTTGGCATGCCCTCTATTTTTTTTGGAATACTGCAAAGATTGTGTCATTGTATTACATTTGTATCACTACCGTTTTTGCTATGAACAACACCCTGCGTTTTATAATAGTTGATGACAACAAACTAGATCAGCTTACGTTGCTGGCCAAGGCAAAAGCATTTGATCAATTGATAAATATTGCTGTTTGTAATAATGCTGATGAAGCATTACTTGTCATAAAGAAACTGAAACCTGATATTATATTTTTAGATATAGATATGCCGGGAATAAACGGAATAGAATTATTACGCATTGTTAAAGAAGATGTGCCGGTAGCCATATTTGTAACATCTCACATGGAGTATGCACTGGACAGCTATGAGCTGGCAGCATTCGACTTTTTATTAAAGCCTGTAAAAACAGAGCGGTTTAAATTAGCTATGGACCGTGTATTTGATTTTTGGGATATGAAACAAAATGCAATTGCTTATACTGTTCAAATTGAAAAAGAAACCATCACTATAAAAGAAGGCCATAGCCAGATACAAATTCCGCTTCACGATATCAATTATCTTGAAGCGATGAAAGACTATACTAAAATAATAACAACACAAAAAAAGTATATGACGCTTATGCCCCTAAGCAGTTTTATAAAACAATTGCCGGCAAATGTTTTCAGCAGGATACATCGCAGCTATGCAGTTAAACGGGATAAAGTAACCCAAATGCAAACCGGCGAACTATTTATTGGTGCACAAAGCCTGCCCATAGGCAAAACATTCAGAACAGAAACGGCGCAATGGAAAATATAAAATTAATCTATGCAAAGAACAATTATATTTTTTAGTTTTTTGTTTTTCTCTTTCTTTTGTGCAGCACAATCAAAAGATCATTACGTTTTATTAGATAAAAAAAAGGCTGCGTGCGAAAGCATTCTGGCTGCATTTTCTGGCAAACCGGAATCCTTTGACCAATTAATAAAAGAAGGCACAGAAGGCCTTGCAATTACCAATGCAGAAGATCATGAGTATAAATTTGCATTTCATCAGGCTATAGGCACCGGCTATTATTATAAGCAGGATTTTAAATCGGCTAAAGATAATTTAGAAAAGGCCTTCACCGAAGCCTCAAAGGCAAACCTGGTAGAAAAAAGCACAAAACCCCTGGGCAATCTTGTTTCAATTTATCATTACATGGGATTGCAGACAAAGGCAGATGAAGCGGTAAAAAAACTGGAGCAGATTGCCGAAAGTGTTGACACCCTGAAAAACAAAAGTGACATTTATTATAATTTAGGACTGTATTATCAGCAACAAAAGTTCTATTACAATATTGCATTAAGTAATTTTTTAAAAAGCGCCGAACTGCATAAGCCTATAGCAGATACTACTAAAATTTTAAAAAGAAAACTGGATTATGGTGTCAAATTAATGGGGGTGGCAGAAATATATCTTTACCTTAAGCAGCCCGATAAAGCGCTGCAATACCTGGAAGAAGTAAAACCTAACCTGAATTTATCAATGGTAGTTGATATTACGGCTTATGGAAAATTTCTCAGAAGTTATGTGCTGTTAAATAACCAAACTGAAGCATTAAAATATTATAATCTGTTACAACAAACAGCCGCAAAAACACCAGGCAAATGGTCAGAGATGGTTTCTTCTAATTTAGAAATGGCTACCCTTTCATTAAAAACAAAAGATTATGAGCTGGCTAAAA